>NZ_CAMZMX010000022.1:0-75422 GCF_947311875.1 Pseudomonas sp. PARCl1 | reverse complement strand
GCACCAAGGCGTTCGCGCGCGAATCCCACAGGAATAATTGGCCCGAAACAAACGTAGGAGCGAGCGCAGCTCGCGATGCGCCGCGCGGGCGGCGCTCGATCTCACAGGCGCTGCCATACCTTGTGGCAAACACCTGTCAGCCCTAAGGCGATCCCTGTGGGAGCTGGATAGGGCCAGTGCCGGCTACATCAAAGGCTGATCAGTACACATCCCGCCGATACCGCCCATCCTCGATCAATTGCTGCACAGCAGCCTCCCCAAGGATGCCATTGAGCGCCGCATCCACCCCCGCAGCCATGCCTTGCAGGCTGCCGCAGACATACACACACGCACCCTCTGCCAGCCAACGCTTGAACGCCTCGGCCTGCTGCAGCAACACATCCTGCACATACACTTTCTCGGCTTGATCGCGAGAGAACGCCAGGTCCAGCCGTGCCAGGTCGCCGTTGGCCAGCCAGCCTTGCAGCTCTTCACCACACAACAGGTCATGGGCGCGGTTACGCTCACCGAACAGCAGCCAGTTGCGCTGCTCCCCCGCATTCACCCGCGCCCGCATCAGGCTGCGCAGGCCGGCCAGGCCAGTGCCGTTGCCGATCAGGATCATGGGTGCGGCGTGGCCCGGCAGGTGGAAGCTGCTGTTGCGGCGCAGGCGCAGGCTCAAGGTGCCATTGAGCGGCAGGTATTCGGTCAACCAGCCGGAACCCAGGCCCAGCTGCCCATCGGCGTGGCGCTCCTGGCGTACGATCAACTCGAGCACGCCATCGCTGGCAATCGAGGCGATGGAGTATTCACGGCTGCCAATCGGCACCAGGGCATCGACCAGCGCCTGCGGCTGCAGCCCGACCAAGTGATCACGGCGCGTGGGCAACTGGCGACCGGCCAGCGCCTGGGCCAGGGTTTCACTCAGGCCATTGACCTGCACCGCTGTGGTTGCATCGACCGCCATGCCCTTGAGGAACGCGGCGACCCGCGGTGGACCATTGAGTGGCAGCACTTCCACCAGGTCGCCAGCCTCCCAACTGACCGGGGTTTGCGGTTGCAAGCCGAGCAGGTAGACCGGCCGGCCCTGGCTGCCGGGGTTGAGCAGCTTGCGCTGCACCAGCGTCCAGTTGGCGAAACTTGGGGGTTGCCAGGCGGCCACCGGCTGGGCCCCGGTCAGCTGCGCCAGCGCTTGCTGCCACTGCTGCAGGGCAGCCTGGTCGGCATTGTCCACTTCCACCGGGCTGAACGCGCTGTTGGCCCCGCGCTCGGCGAGCCACGCTTGCAGGCGGCGGGCGAAACCGCAGAAGTGCGGGTACTGGCGATCGCCAAGGGCGAGCAAGGCGTAGCTGAGGTTGTTCAGCGCCCAGGGCTGCCCGAGCACTTTGCGCTCGAAGGCTCGCGCGCTGTCGGGGGCTTCACCGTCGCCGAAGGTGCTGACCACAAACAGTGCGCGGCGGGCCTGGCGCAAGTCTGCCTCACCCAGTTCGGCCAGGGCGCGGACCTGCACCGGCAGGCCGGCTGCCTGCAACTGGCCGGCGCTCTGCCAGGCCAGTTGCTCGGCCAGGCCGCTCTGGCTGGCGAAACCGATCAGCCAGCTGTCGCCGTTACCACTGTTGGCGGCCACGCTGCCGCGAGCGGCGCGCACCTGGCGCTTCTTGCGGCGGCGGTCGAGGTATAGCAGCCAGCCGGTGACGAAGAACAGCGGCATGGTCAGGCTGGCGATGGTGACGATGATGCGCCCCGGCAGGCCAAAGTATTCACCCACATGCAGGGCGTAGACGCTTTGCAGCAGTTGGGCCTTGAAGGATTTGTCGGTATAGCGCTCCTGGCGCCTGACCTGGCCGGTGGCCGGGTCCAGCACCAGGGTGTTGAAGGCCCGTGGGTGGTCGGCGCTGTCCAGCAAGTAGAACAGGTTGGCCGGCTGACCGCCTGCCGCTGGCAGGCGCAGGTTGTACGCCGCCAGGCCGGGCCCGGCAGCCTGTTTGAGGCTGGTCCAGATGGCATCGTAGTCGACCACCCGCGGCGGCGCATTGGGGTCGACCTTTTGCGGCCCGTGGCGGCCGCGGCCCTCACCGCGTTTGTGCTGCTGGCCAGCGGCCGGGACATCGGCCAGCAGCCTGTTCAGGCCTTCGCGGTACCACTCGTAGGACCAGAACAGCCCGGTCAGGGCAAACAGCAGGTAGAACAGCAGGCACCAGGTGCCGGCCACGGCGTGCAGGTCCCAGTTGAAGGCGCGGCCCTTCTTGGCCCAGTCCAAGGTCAGCCATGTGCGCCAGTTAAGCGCCTTGCGCGGCCAGCGCAGGTACAGGCCGGACAGGCAGAAAAACACCAGCAGCAGGGTGCAAGCGCCCGTGATCTGCCGGCCGGTATCACCCATCGCCAGGAAGCGGTGCAGGGTGAGCATGAGGTTGAAGAAGCCTTGCCCGGCCACTTCGCCCTTGAGCTCGCCGGTGTACGGGTCGGCGTAGCGCAGCAGGCCACGGCGTTCGCCCGGTGCGGGCATGAAGAAGATACGGGCGGCATTGCCTTCGCGCACATCCACCCACAGCATCGATACCTTCTCGTGTTGCTGGGCTTCGACCCGTTGCACCAGCTCGGCTGGCGGCAGTACGCCTTCGGCGCGCACCTCGACCTTCAGCACGTCGGCATTGAAGGCGCGCAGCAGTTCTTCCTGGAACGAGTACAGAGCTCCGGTAATGCCCATCAAGGCCAGCACCAGGCCAGCGGTGATGCCAAAGAACCAGTGCAATTGGAACAGCGTCTTCTTCACCACATCATCACCTTGTGTTTCTGCCGCATGCTGCGCGGCGTGCATTATGCCTTGATACGCAAAAGCCCCGCTCACGGAGATGAACGGGGCCGGGGTGGGTGTTTTTTAGCGTGTTGCGTTTTACCAGCGCCGCCCGGTCAACCCAACCCCTGTCAGAAGTGCACGCTGGTGGTCAGCAATGCCGTGCGCCCAGCCGCCTGGTTGGCGAAGTGGGTGGAGAAGGTCTTGTCGTAGTAAACCTCGTTGGTCAGGTTCTGCACGTTCAATTGCAGGTCGATGTTCTTGGTCAGCTTGTAGGCAGCCATGGCGTCGTAGCGTACATAGCTGTCGACCATGGTGGTGTTGGCTACGCTGCCGTACACGTCATCCACGTAGAACGCACCGCCGCCCACGGTCAGCTTTGGTGTAATCGCGTAGGTGGTCCACACGCTGGCGCTGTTGTTCGGGGTGTTCGGCAACTGGTTGCCGTCGTTGGCCTTGCCCAGCGGGCCGCCGTCGATCTGGCGGGCCTGCATGTAGGTGTAGCCAGCGAACACTTGCCACTTGGCGGTGATCTTGCCGCTGGCCGACAGTTCGATACCCTGCACGCGGGTTTCGCCGACGTTCTCGTAGCTTGTGGTACCGACCTGAACGCGCGCGTTTTCCTTCTCGGTGCGGAACAGCGCGGCGGTCAGCGACAGGCGCTGGTCGAGCAGGTCCCACTTGGTGCCGATTTCGTAGTTGGTGGTTTCTTCCGGCTCCATGTCGCTGCTCAACAGGTTGCCGGCACGGTCGGTGGTGTTGCCCAGTGGGTTGGCCTCCATGCCTTCGCCCAGCATTGCACCCGGTGGGGTAGCAGAGGTGGCGTAGGACACGTAGACGCTGCCGTTGTCGGCCGGTTTCCATACCAGGCCCAGCTGGCCGGTGACGAACTCGCTGGTATCCTTGCCTTTGGCGGCTACGCCCTTGGCATTGACCACGGTGGCGCCAGCAGCGTCATAGGTGCGGTACTGGGTATCGAAGTGGTCGTAACGCAGGCCCATGTTCACCAGCCATGCAGGCGACAACTCAAGGGTGTTGAATACATACAGGGCGCGGGTGTCGCTCTTGGTGTCGGTGCCGGCGTAGTTGCGGGCGATGCTGCCGTTCCACGGGTCATCCGGGTTCGGGTTGCTCAGCGAGGTGCAGTTGTAGCCGCTGTTGGCGCCGATCAGGCCGGGGTTGCACACGGATGCGTTCAGCCCGGTGTTGGTGTTGACGGTGTAGCTGGAGCGGTCGCTTTCTTCGCGGCCCAGCTCGATGCCGGTGGAGAAGCTGTTCTTCATGCCGCCCAGGTAGAACTCGCCAAACAGGTCGGTCTGGTTGGTGGTGGTGGCGGTGTTGCCAACGCGGGTGTTGGCCCGGCGCCAGACGCTGCCGTTGTTGACGTTGCCCTTGCTGTCGTCCGGTTGGGTGAGGATGTAGTCCTGCATGCTGTTGCCGTGGCGCAGGGTGTTCTTCACGGTCAGCGCGTCGGTCAGGTCGTGTTCGATGGCGAAGGTGGCGATATCCACCCGGCTCTTGCGGAAGTCGCGACCGCTCAGGCCATAGAAGTTGTCGCTGTCGCCGCCATCATCCGGCTTGCTCGGGTGGGCCGAAGTACGGGCAGCGCTGCCAGCCAACGGAATGCTGTACGGGATGCCCGAGTCCGGCAGGTCGTCGCTTTCCAGGTGGTAGTAGTCGAGGTTGACGCGGGTTGGCGTGCCCAGGCCGAAGGCCAGCGACGGGGCGATGCCCCAGCGGTCGTAGTTCACCTTGTCGCGGCCGGCGACGTTGCTTTCATGGGTCATTAGGTTCAGGCGGCCGGCCACGGTATCGCTGAATTGGTAGTTACCGTCGAAGGTATAGCGTTGGGTCTGGTCGCTGCCCCAGGTCCAGGCACCGTCCAGCGAGTTGCCCAGGTGCGCGCGCTTGCTCACCAGGTTGATGGTACCGCCCGCTGCCCCGCGGCCACCTACGGCGGAGTTCGGGCCCTTGGCCACTTCAACCGACTCGATGGCGAAGATTTCGCGGGTTTGTGCGCCAGTGTCGCGCACGCCGTCCAGGTAGGTGTCGCCCTGGGCGTCGAAACCGCGAATGAACGGGCGGTCGCCTTGCGGGTTGCCACCTTCGCCGGCGCCGAAGGTAATGCCTGGCACGGTGCGCAGCGCGTCTTGCAGGGTCAGGGCGTTGGTATCCTTGATCACCTGTTGCGGGATCACCGTGACCGAGCGCGGGGTGTCCACCAACGGCGCAGTGTACTTCTGCGAAGCAGCGCGCTCGGTTTTGTAGTCGCTGCTGGCCTGCTCAGCCTTGCCGTTCACGCTGGTGGCATCCAGGGTGATGGCACTGCTGGCAGCCGGGTCGGCGGCGTAGGCCGACGATGCGCCAAGCGCGATGCCTATGGCGCTAACGATCAGACGCGGTGAGCTTACTGCAGATGGTACGGACTGGCGCATTGCTGGAAACCTTCCCCAAGGTGGTGAGGCGGCGGATACTAATGTAATCGATTGTGACTAACAATTGAGATTCGTTACCATTCGTGAAGAATTTACAATCTTTACAATTTGCCCTTAAATTTCCAATCGGCTGAAACGTCCTAAGCGGCGAAAAGGCTTGTGTAGCGCAAAAGGGAATCAATATCATTGGGCCTTTACAGTTCCCGACGGTAACCTTGCCATGCTGCTGCACATCCCAGGCCTGTTCGCCGCTGACGAACTGGCCCGTATTCGCGAGGCGCTGGAGCAGGCTGACTGGGCCGATGGCAAGGTGACTGCCGGCTACCAGTCGGCCAAGGCCAAGCACAACCTGCAACTGCCAGAAGGGCACCCGCTGGCCAAGGAAATCGGCACCGCGCTGATCGACCGCCTGTGGAAGACCCCGCGCTTCCTGTCGGCGGCGTTGCCGCACAAGGTGTTCCCGCCACTGATCAATTGCTACCGCGAGGGCGGCAATTTCGGCTTTCACATCGACAATGCCCTGCGCCAGCCCAAGGGCAGCCCGGAGCGCGTGCGTACCGACCTGTCGTCCACGCTGTTTCTCAGCGACCCGGGCAGCTACGACGGGGGGGAACTGGTCATACAGGACACCTATGGTGAGCAGCAGGTCAAGCTGGCGGCCGGAGACCTGGTGCTGTACCCCGGCACCAGCCTGCACAAGGTCAACCCGGTCACCCGCGGGCAGCGCTATGCCGCCTTCTTCTGGACCCAGAGCCTGGTGCGTGAGGACAGCCAGCGCGCGCTGCTGTTCGAAATGGACAATGCCATCCAGCAACTGACGGCCGATGTGCCAGAACACCCTGCGTTGCTGCAATTGACGGGGACCTACCACAACCTGCTGCGCCGCTGGGCCGAGGTCTGACCGTGGGCTATCAGTTGCGGCGTGAGGAAGTGCTGGACGTGGCCGGGTTGCGGGCCATGCTTGAGCAAAGCCCGGGCAAGGCGGCCCAGGCCATCCTGGCAGCGGCGGGGCAGGGCGTGGTCGAAGCGCAGTTGCTGCTCGGGCAGATCCTGCTCGATGGGCGCGGGATAGAAGCCGACGCCGAGGTTGCCCGGCGCTGGTTTGCCATTGCCGCGCAAGGTGGCAACGCCATGGCGCATAACATGCTCGGGCGTTGCCTGGAGCATGGCTGGGGCGGTGCGGTAAACCTGGCTCAAGCCGCCGTGCACTATGCCCGCGCCGCCGATGCCGGGCTTGCTTGGGGGCTGTACAACCTGGGTAACCTGCTGGCGACCGGGCGTGGTGTGCCGGCCAACCAGGCGCAGGCGCTGATGTGCTACGAGAAGGCCGCACAGCAGGGGCATGCCAAGTCGATGAACCTGTACGGGCGCTATCTGGAGCAGGGCATTGCCACCGCGCCCAGCCCCGCGCGTGCGGTGCGCTGGTATCGCCGGTCGGCCGAGGCAGGGGATTTTCGCGGCATGTTCAGCCTGGGGCTGGTGCTGGTCGAGCGTGGCCAGGTAGCCGAGGCTGCGCCTTGGCTGGAGCGTGCGCGGGTCGAGGGTAACCTGAATTTCCTGCGTGCGGCGCTGGTGACCCTGCAGGGCGCGGGGCCGGTGCTCATGGCGTTTGCCGCGCGCTATGCCGAGGAAATCGAACGGCGCGAAGCTTGAAGTTGCCTGTGCTGGCCCAATCGCCGGCAAGCCGGCTCCCACCTCGATAGCGCTGATCTCGGCATCTGCACACATGAAAACGGGGCCTCGCGGCCCCGTTGTGCATTATAGGTAGTAGGCCTTCAGCGGCGGGAAGCCGTTGAATTCCACTGCGCTGTAGCTGGTGGTGTAGGCACCGGTCGACAGCCAGTACAGGCGGTCACCAATGGCCAGGTTCAGCGGCAGGCCGTACTTGTAGTTCTCGTACATGATGTCGGCGCTGTCGCAGGTAGGGCCGGCGATGACCACTTCTTCGGTTTCGCCTTTCTTCTCGGTCCAGATCGGGAACTTGATGGCTTCGTCCATGGTTTCGATCAAGCCGGAGAACTTGCCCACGTCGGTGTAGATCCAGCGCTCGACGGCGGTACGCGACTTGCGTGCAACCAGCACCACTTCGCTGACCAGGATGCCGGCGTTGGCGATCAGCGAACGGCCAGGTTCGAGGATGATTTCCGGCAGCTCGTCACCAAAGTCTTCCTTGAGGAAGCGAATGATTTCTTCGGCGTAGGTTTCCAGGCTGTTGGTACGGGTGATGTAGTTGGCCGGGAAGCCACCGCCCATGTTGATCAGCTTCAGTTCGATGCCGTCTTCTTCCTTCAGGCGCTCGAAGATCACCTTGACCTTGGCGATGGCGGCGTCCCACACGCTGATGTCGCGCTGTTGCGAACCGACGTGGAAGGAGATGCCGTAGGGCACCAGGCCCAGGTCGCGGGCCAGGATCAGCAGGTCCATGGCCATGTCGGTCTGGCAGCCGAATTTGCGCGACAGCGGCCAGTCGGCAGTGGTCGAGCCTTCGGTGAGGATACGCACGTACACTTTCGAGCCCGGGGCGGCCTTGGCGATGTTGCGCAGGTCGGCTTCGGAGTCGGTGGCATACAGGCGCACGCCCTTCTCGTAGAAGTAGCGGATGTCCTTGGACTTCTTGATGGTGTTGCCATAGCTGATGCGGTCAGCGCTGACGCCGCGGCCCAACACCTTGTCCAGCTCGTAGATCGAGGCGATGTCGAAGCTCGAACCTTTCTCCTTGAGCAGGTCGATGATCTCGACAGCCGGGTTGGCCTTCACCGCATAGTAGACCTTGGCGAATTCGAAACCCGCGCGCAGGTCGTCGTAGGCCTGGCTGATCATCTGGGTATCGATGAGTACGAACGGGGTTTCCTGCTTGTCGGCGAACGCCTTCATTTTCTGGAAGGTATCACGCGCGAAATAGTCTTCGACCTGGATCGACATGCTCAGGGACTCCATGGGCAAACTGAAAGATTAAGTGGCTGCAAACTGAACGTCCTCCGTATCCCCACTTTGGTTCGCCTACTCAGTACTTGAGCCGGATGGATCGTTTCCAGCATGGACGTTCGGCGCGCACTTTAGGGCGTGAAGAATGCAGAATCAACAGGCAATCCTGGCGTGATCGGCGTTGATCGGCCACCTGTCGTTTGAATAAACGACTCATATGACCGGCTGATGTTCCCGGTGGTGTTTCAAGCGTAAAAAATTGTGGAATGGACCACGCCGGCCCATGTGCGGGTGAGGCCGCTGCTACAGGGTTTTGACCTACCCTGTGGCAGCAGCTTGATGCCCGATGGCACCGGAGGTGTTCATATTTATGGCCACGCTTTTCTGGTACCCACGTACCGAAAATCGCGCATAAATTTTTTGTTACCGACCAACGGATGCGACGTTTCAGGTGCGGGAAACCCGTATCCGCACCTTGCTGCGCATCACTGGGCAGCGCTCCTCAGGATGCCACCGCCTCGGCCGGGGAGACGATGCTGGTCTTGGCGCCGCGTGAGCGGCCGGAACTCAGGTACGCCGCAATCGACTCCTGTGTCACCTCGCCGAGGAACACCTGCTCGGCATCCAGCACCGGCAACCACGCCCGGTTGAACTCGTACATGCGCGACAGCAGGATGCGCAGGTGCTCGTCGTGCGAGGCAGTGGCGTTGAACGGGCGCAGGAAGTCACCACAGGTGCCCTGCTGGCGGTGCATGTCCCGCCGGCGTACATAGCCCAGGGCCTTGTTCTGCGCGTCGGTGACCACCACGTAGCGGCGGTCGTGTTCGTCGAGCAGTTCCAGCGCATCGCTTACCGGGGTTTCCGGGCTGACCGCCGGGGCGTTGTCTGCCGCATCTTCGGCGCGCACCAGCAGCAGGCGCTTGAGGGTGCTGTCCTGGCCTACGAAGTTGCTCACGAACTCGTCTGCCGGGTGCGCCAGCAGGGTGTCGGGGTGGTCCAGCTGCAGCAACTTGCCGGCACGGAAGATGGCAATCTTGTCGCCAAGCTTGATCGCTTCGTCGATGTCGTGGCTGACCATGATCACGGTCTTGTTCAGCGCCCGTTGCATTTCGAAGAATTCGTTCTGGATCATTTCACGGTTGATCGGGTCGACCGCGCCGAACGGTTCGTCCATCAACAGCACCGGCGCATCGGCCGCCAGCGCGCGGATCACGCCGATACGCTGCTGCTGGCCACCGGAAAGCTCGCGCGGGTAGCGTTGCAGGTACTGTTTGGGCTCGAGCTTGATCATGTGCATCAGTTCGCGGGCGCGTTCGTGGCATTTCTGCTTGTCCCAGCCGAGCAGGCGCGGCACCACGGTGATGTTCTCTTCGATGGTCATGTTGGGGAACAGGCCGATCTGCTGGATCACATAGCCGATGTGCCGGCGCAGGGTCACTTCGTCCAGCCCGGTGGTGTCCTCGCCATTGATGAACACCTGGCCCGAGGTTGGCGTGATCAGGCGGTTGATCATTTTCAGCGTGGTGCTTTTGCCGCAGCCCGATGGGCCGAGGAACACGCAGATTTCCCCTTCGTTGACGGTGAGGCTTACCGCGTCGACGGCTTTGACGTCCTTGCCGTTGACGTTGAAGGTTTTGCTGAGGTTCTTCAGTTCGATCATGAGCGCAGTCCTTCTGGAGTCAGGGCACGTTGCAGGGTTTGCAGCAGCAGGTCGGCGATGATGGCCAGCAGGCTGACCAGTACCGCGCCGACCAGCAGCATCGACATGTCGCTGCGGCTGATGGAGGTCAGGATCAGCACGCCAAGGCCGCCGGCGCCGATGGTGGCGGCAATGGTCATGACGCCGATGTTCATCACCACGGCGGTACGCACGCCGGCGAGGATCACCGGCACGGCGATGGGCAGCTCGACCATGCGCAGGCGCTGGCCGAAGGTCATGCCGATGCCGCGCGCGGCTTCGCGGATGCCGGGTTCGACATTGGTCAGGGCCAGGTAGGTGTTGCGCATGATCGGCAACAGCGAATACAGGAACACGGCGGTAATCGCTGGGAGCGGCCCGAGGCCTTGGCCGAATTTGGAGTAAAGCGGCAGCAACAGGCCGAACAGGGCGATCGACGGGATGGTCAGCAGTACCGTGGCGCTGGCCTGCAGCGGGCCGGCCAGGGCAGGGAAGCGGGTCATGAGGATGCCCAGCGGCACGCCCACCAGAATCGCCAGGCCCACGGCCACACCGACCAGCATGATGTGTTGGCCGGTCAGGTTCAGTACCTGGGTCCAGTCGAGGTGGTTGAAGGTATCGATCAGGTTCATGGCTGGCCCTCGCTGGTCAGTGGGTGATCGCGCAGGAAGGCGGCGGCCACGGCGGTCGGGTTCTGGTGCTCGACATCGACCTTGGCGTTGAGCTGGCGCATGGTTTCATCGTCCAGTTGCTCGGCCAGCGGTTTGAGCAGCCCCGCCAGCTGCGGGTTGGCGTCGAGCACGGCCTTGCGCACCACCGGCGCGGCCGTGTAGTCAGGGAAGTAGTGCTTGTCGTCTTCCAGCAGCTTCAGGTTGAAGGCGCTCAGGCGGCCATCGGTGGTGTACACCAGGCCGGCGAACACCTGGTTGTTGCGCATGGCGGTGTAGACCAGGCCCGCGTCCATCTGGCGGATGTTGGCGCGGCCCAGTTGCAGGTCGTACATCGCCTTCAGGCCGACCAGGCCATCGGGGCGGTTGGCGAACTCGGTGTCCAGCGCCACCAAGTGCTTGCGCTCGCTTTCGTCACGCAGTACCTGGTTAAGGTCGCTGATGCTGTTGACCTGCGGATAGGCCTCGGCCACTTGCTTGGGCAGGCCCAAGGCGTAGGTGTTGCTGAACTTCGACGGGGTCAGCCAGACCAGGCCTTTTTTCGCGTCCAGCGCCTTGACCTTGGCGTAGGTGGCTTCGGCGCTGGGCATGCGTTCTTCGATGTGGTTGTACGACACCAGCGATACGCCGGTGTATTCCCACATCAGGTCGAGCTGGCCGGTTTCCTGGGCCTGGCGCGCGATGTTGCTACCCAGGCCGGTGGTGACGCGCACGTCGAAACCGTTGGCACGCAGGTACTGCGCGGTGATTTCGGCCAGTACGGTCTGTTCGGTGAACACCCGCGCGCCGATGCGGATCTGGGGCTTTTCCGCTGCCTGGGCAACTCCTGCGAACAGCAAGGCCGCGCCCAGCAGCAAGGCGATTGTTTTCTTCATGCGTTCCCTATCCTTAGTGGGCCAGGCCACGTTCCAGCCAGCGCTTGCTGGAGAAACTCACCGCCGCGTCCAGTAGCAGGGCCAGCAGTGCGGTACAGGCGGCCCCCAGCAGCAGCTGGGGCTGGTTGTTCAGGGCGATGCCGGGGAAGATCAGGCTGCCCAGGCTATTGGCGCCAATCAGGAATGCCAGCGGTGCGGTGCCCACGTTCAAGGCCAGGGCCACGCGAACACCGCCGACAATGATTGGCACGGCGTTGGGCAGCTCGACCTGCCACAGTTGCTGGCGTGGGGTCATGCCAATGCCCGTGGCGGCTTCCTTGAGCGAGGCGGGGACGTTTTTCAGGCCTTCGTAGGTGTTGCGCACGATGGGCAGGAGGGAGGCGAGGAACAGTGCGAAGATCGCCGGCCCGGCGCCGATGCCCAGGATACTCAGGGCGATGGCCAGAACGGCCAGGGGAGGAATGGTATTGCCAACGTTGAAGAACTGCATGAAGCGCTCGGCTTGGTCGACCCGGTGCGGCCGACTGAGCGCAATGCCGGCGGGGATGCCCACGGCCAGTGCCGCCGCCATCGAGGCCAGCACCAATACCAGGTGCGCTTGCAGGTAGAACCCAAGATCGTCGCGATACCGCGCGATCGTGTCGATGCCGATCCAGTGGACCAGCAGGGCCAGGATGACGAGCACGGCGGCCCATCCCAACAGCCCTTTACCGTAGCGTTTAGCCACAGGCGGACTCCTTGTGTTGTCGGCGAGCACACTTCTTGGTTGCCGGCCAGGGGTGGCGGCGGGTGGTGTGTTCGCGAGTAGCAGTCAGATGCAAACCGAAGGCTGCGATCTGGCCATGAGCCGAACCCCGTCGGGCCCGAAAATGCTGATGAAACCAGCCCTCAACCGAAGCGGGTTGCAGGGGAGTGGACGTCTCCAAGGCCCTAAAGGTTCCCATTTGAGGCGGCATTTGGCCAGCGTTAATCACTGGGGGAATGCAAACCTGGCGCGAGAAAACAGCGGCTTGGCGCGCTGCAGGCGTTGAAATAACTGCCCTGTGGCCATTTGTCGTGATAAAGCGATTGTGTGGTGAATCTGCTGCCAGACCTGCAACCTCTCAATCAGCAGATTTTGGTCCCCGCCCAACTTCAGGTATGATATCGCCCCTTTCAAATCCCCCAGTCAGGCGATTTCCCATGACCAACCAGGCCGCCGAAGTCGCGAAGCGCCGCACTTTCGCAATCATTTCCCACCCCGACGCCGGTAAGACCACCATCACCGAAAAGCTGCTGCTGATGGGCAAGGCCATTGCCGTCGCCGGTACCGTGAAGTCGCGCAAGTCCGACCGCCATGCCACTTCCGACTGGATGGAAATGGAGAAGCAGCGCGGCATCTCCATCACCACCTCGGTGATGCAGTTCCCGTACCGCGAGCACATGATCAACCTGCTCGACACCCCCGGCCACGAAGACTTTTCCGAAGACACCTACCGTACCCTGACCGCCGTGGACTCGGCGCTGATGGTGCTGGACGGCGGTAAAGGTGTAGAGCCGCGGACCATCGCCCTGATGGACGTCTGCCGCCTGCGCGACACGCCCATCGTCAGCTTCATCAACAAACTCGACCGTGACATTCGCGACCCGATCGAACTGCTCGACGAGATCGAGGCGGTGCTGAAGATCAAGGCCGCGCCGATCACCTGGCCGATCGGTTGCTACCGTGACTTCAAGGGCGTGTACCACCTCACCGGTGACTACATCGTGGTGTACACCCCTGGCCACGGCCATGAGCGCACCGAGGCCAAGATCATCCAGAAGCTGGACTCCGACGAGGCCCGTGCCCACCTGGGTGACCAATACGATTCGTTCGTCGAGCAACTGGAGCTGGTGCAGGGTGCTTGCCACGAGTTCAACCAGGAAGAGTTCATCAATGGCCAACTGACCCCGGTGTTCTTCGGTACGGCACTCGGTAACTTCGGTGTCGACCACGTGCTCGACGCGGTGGTCGACTGGGCGCCGCGGCCGCTGGGGCGTGTGGCCCACGAACGTACCGTAGAGCCGGTCGAAGAGAAGTTCACCGGTTTCGTGTTCAAGATCCAGGCGAACATGGACCCGAAACACCGCGACCGTATCGCGTTCATGCGCATCTGCTCGGGCAAGTACGAAAAGGGCATGAAGATGCGCCACGTGCGCCTGAACAAGGACCTGCGTATCGGCGATGCGCTGACCTTCTTCTCCTCCGAGCGTGAGCAACTGGAAGAGGCCTTTGCCGGCGACATCATCGGCCTGCACAACCACGGCACCATCCAGATCGGTGATACCTTCACCGAAGGCGAGGCCCTGGGCTTTACCGGTATCCCGCACTTCGCCCCGGAGCTGTTCCGCCGTGTGCGCCTGAAGGACCCGCTGAAGTCCAAGCAGCTGCGCCAGGGCTTGCAGCAGCTGGCGGAAGAGGGTGCCACGCAGGTGTTCTTCCCTGAGCGCAGCAACGACATCATCCTGGGTGCGGTCGGTGTGCTGCAGTTCGACGTGGTCGCCAGCCGCCTGAAGGAAGAGTACAAGGTCGAGTGCGCCTACGAGCCGATCACCGTGTGGTCGGCCCGCTGGATCAGCTGCGACGACAAGAAGAAGCTCGAGGAATTCCAGACCAAGGCCATGGAAAACCTGGCCATCGATGGTGGCGGCCACCTCACTTACCTGGCGCCGACCCGGGTCAACCTGGCGCTGATGGAAGAACGCTGGCCGGACATCAAGTTCCGCGCTACCCGCGAGCACCACTGACTATTGGATTTGGGGCTGCCTTGCAGCCCTTCGCGGGCACGCCCGCTTCCACAAGGCTATCACTGCCCTCAGCTCTGGTGATATCCCTGTGGGAGCGGGCGTGCCCGCGAAGGGCCGCAAAGCGGCCCCATTTCAATTCCCGGCCTTGATACTGGTCCAGATCCGCGTCCTGATACGGTCGATCTTGGCCGGCATCGCCTCCAGCGCATACAGCTTGCCCATCACGGCCTCGCTCGGGTAAATCATCGCATTGCCTTTCAGCGCAGGGTCCACCAGCCCGTCTGCCTTGAGGTTGCCGTTGGCATACTGCACATGGTTGCTGATGTTGGCCATCACCTCCGGCTGCATCAGGTAGTTCATGTAGGCATAGCCAGCCTTTTCATCCGGCGCATCGGCCGGCATGGCCACCATGTCGAACCACAACGGCGCGCCTTCCTTGGGTATCGAATAGCCCACCTTGACGCCGTTGTGCGCCTCTTCGGCGCGGTTCTTCGCCTGCAGCACATCCCCCGAGAAGCCCACCACCACGCAGACATCGCCGTTGGCCAGGTCGCCAGTGTATTTCGAGGAGTGGAAGTAGCTGATGTAGGGCCGTACCTGCATCAACAGCGCCTTGGCCTTGTCGTAGTCTGCCGGGTTCTGGCTGTGGTGCG
The DNA here is from genome assembly GCF_947311875.1 of Pseudomonas sp. PARCl1. Lineage (NCBI taxonomy): Bacteria > Pseudomonadati > Pseudomonadota > Gammaproteobacteria > Pseudomonadales > Pseudomonadaceae > Pseudomonas > Pseudomonas sp. PARCl1. The sequence goes on along the minus strand of NZ_CAMZMX010000022.1, from coordinate 60,649 downwards.
GCAGGCCCAGGTAGTGCAGGGCAATCGGCAGCAGCTCGGGGCCGTTGTCCAGCACCGCTACACCGCAGCTTTTCAGCTTGCTCATGTATTCGGGCTTGAAGATCAGGTCCCACGAGTCCAGCGGCGCGTTGTCGCCCAGTACCGCCTTGACCTTGTCGATGTTGTAGCCGATTCCGGTGCTGCCCCACAGGTAGGGGAAACCGTACTGGTTGCCCGGGTCATTCACCTCCAGCGCCTTGAGCAGCACCGGGTTGAGGTTCTGCCAGTTGGGCAGCTGCGACTTGTCCAGGCGTTTCAAGGCCTTGCCCTGGATCTGCCGGGCCATGAAGTGGTTGGAGGGGAACACCACGTCGTAGCCAGAGTTGCCGGTCATCAGCTTGCCGTCGAGGGTTTCGTTGCTGTCATACACGTCGTAGGTGGGCACGATGCCAGTGGCTTGCTGGAAATTTTTCAGCGTGTCGGGTGCCACGTAGCTGGACCAGTTGTAGATTTTCACCGTTTCGGCGGCACTGGCCACACTGGCGGCCAGCATCAAGGGTGCAAGAAGGCGTGTGCGCATGTCGGGGTTACCTTGCTTTGTCTGTCGTTATCGAAGGCAGGCGATTAGCGGATCAGAAAATCAGTACGTAGGTCTTGCGCACGGTTTCCTGGATGTCCCAGGTGCCGGTGCTATTGGCCGGTAGCATCAATGCGTCTCCGGCTTCTATAAGCAGGGGCTCGCCACCGTCGGGGGTGAAGGTGCAGCGGCCCTTGATGAAATGGCAGAACTCCTGTTGCACGATCTGCCGCCGCCAACGCCCGGGGGTGCACTCCCAGATACCGGTTTCGACGCCGTCGTCGCGTTCCACGCTGGTGACCGAAGCCACTGCCACGGGTTCGCCGAGCGGCACCGCTACCGGGCTGGCGCTAGCCAGTGCGACGCTGTCGGTATTCTTGAACTGGGTGATGCGCATGACCGGTGGATCCTGTGTAGGGGAAAGGGAATCAGTGCATGAAGCCTTCCATGAAGTCCGCGAGCGAGCTGGCCAGGCGCCGCCTCCAAGGCGCGCTGGCGGGGTTGGCGAGGGTCCGGTCCTCGTGGACGAAGCTCTGGATGATTGCGTTGTAGCCCAGCCAGCGGCAGGGCTCGGGGGGCCAGCTGGCCAGGCTTGAAACCGGGCGGTTGTCGAGCACCCACGGTTGCGCCGTCAGCGCGTTGTGCTGGTTGAGGATCAGGGCCGCCAGGGTCCGCCCGCCCAGGTTGGTGGCGCCAACGCCTTCGCCGCCGTAACCGCCGGCCAGGGCGATGCCGCGCTGGCGGTCGCAGAGCATGTGTGGGCGGAAGCGCCGCGCCATGCCAAGGTTGCCACCCCACGAGTGGGTGATGCGCACATGCTTGAGCTGTGGGAACAGTTCGCTGAACAGGTAGCGGCGCAGCTCGATTTCGTGTTCGTCGAGGTTGAAGTTTTCACGCAGGCGGCCGCCGAAGCGGTACCCGCCCCGGGCGCCGAATACCAGCCGGTTGTCGGCCGTGCGCTGGCCATAGGTGACCTGGCGGCTGCTTTCGCTGAAGGCCTGGCCCTGGCTCAGGCCGATCTGTTCCCAGGTCGCCTCGGGTAGTGGCTCGGTGGCCACCAGCAGGCTCTGCACCGGCAGTTGGTGTTTGCCCAACGGTGGCAGGCTGGCGGCGTAGCCTTCCACGGCGGGCACCACCCATTGGCAGCGAATGCGCGCCAGTGGTGTACGCACCTCACCCGGTTGCCAGTCGATGGCTGGGGTATTTTCGTAGATCGGTACACCCAGCGCTTCCAGCGCCCGGGCCAGGCCCCGGGCGAGCATGGCCGGCTGAATGGTCGCCGTGTGCGGGCTGTAGATCGCGCCATAGGCGTTGCTGACCCGTAGCTGCGCGTCCAGCTGTTCGGGGCGCAACCAACGGTAGTCGTCTTCGGTCATGCCCTGGCGGTACAGGTCGTCGAGGTAGGCGCGCAGGCTGCGTTCCTGTTCCGGGTAGCGCGCGGCGCAATACAGCACGCCCCCTTTGCGGTAGTGGCAGTCGATGCCTTCGCGCTGCAGCACGCTGTGCACCTCGTCCGGAATCCCGTGCAGCAGGTCGATGCTGGCGCGGCGCTGCTGCGGTGACAGGCTGGCGAGCAGGCGGTCTTCGCCGAGCAGGTTGCCCATCAGCCAGCCACCGTTGCGCCCAGAGGCGCCGAAACCGGCGATGTTGGCATCGATCAGTGCAATGTTCAGCTGGGGTGCCTGGCGCTTGAGGTAGTAGGCGGTCCACAGCCCGGTGTAGCCCGCGCCGATGATGCACACATCCGCGTCCAGGTCGTCGCGCAGGGCCGGGCGGGCGCACAGCGGCTCGTCGAGCTGGTCCATCCACAGGCTGAGCGTGCGCAGGGGTTGCATCGGGTTCGGCTCCACGTCCGTCAAGGTCTGTGGCCGATCCTAGTCGGGCGAGTGGGCGGCTGTCTTACGTGCGTGCACGCAGGGAAATTTGCTTCAGGTAGGCCTTGGGTGTGAGCCCGGTGTGTTCACGGAAGCACTTGTAGAACGCCGACAGCGAATTGAAGCCAGCGTTGAACGCCAGGTCATCGATGGGTGTTCCGGCGCTGTTGTCATCAAGGCTGGCCATCAGGTGCTGCAGGCGCGCCTGGTTGACGTAGCGGTAGAAGCTTTGCCCAAGCACCTGGTTCAGCAGGTAGGAAATCTGGTTGCGACTGTAGCCACTGGCATCGGCAACTTGCTGCAGATCCAGTTCAGGGTCCAGGTAGGGGCGCTGGCGCTGAAAATAGTGTTCCAGGTCCTGGGCCATGGTCGACAGCTGCCGCGGTGACAGGCCCAGGCGGCTGGTGGCTGGCCGCGCGCCGCCGGTGCCCGCGGTGTTGCCGTGCTGGCGCACCAGGGTCGCATATTCGTTGACCCGCCAGATCAGGCCGTCCCTCACCGTAATTGCCTCGCTGGACTGAAACGCCACCAGGCCATCGCCGCCCTGCACCGTAACCTGGTACTGGATGAACGCGGTGCAGCCATCGACGCGGATACGGTCACTGTGGACGATGTCTTCGCCGGCTTCGTGGGGTAGGCAGGCGCGCACGTAGTCGCGCAGTTCGCGATAGCCCAGCACGCGGTTCTGGAAGAAGTCGTGATACTGGACATCGGGGTGATAAAGCGCCATCACGCCGTCGAGGTCACGGTGCTTCCAGCACAGGTGGTAGCGCAGCACGGTCTCGGCGGTGAGTGGGGTCTGGGCGGGGTCATCGGGAAGCGTCATGGCTGGATCATGCCTTGCCGGCCAAGCCATCACAAGAATGCAGAACACCTGATGGATAGGGCGCTTTCGCGCATTTTGCACGGTTCAGCAGGCGGCCAGCGAGCTAAGCCACTGATTTGTATGGGCGTCATTTTTTGTCACAGCTGGCACAGCTACTGCAAAGGTTACTGCGCGAATGGAATTCTCGCTAACAACATAAGGCGCACACATCATGATCACCTCTGCCGACTACCCCGCTGTCGATACGCAAAGCCGTTCAGGTGTTTCCTGGGCGGCCATCTTCGCTGGCGCGGCTGCTGCCGCATCCGTTTCCCTCATCCTTGTGGTACTGGGCGCGGGATTGGGCTTCGCCGCCACCTCGCCTTGGGCTGACGAAGGGGCGAGTGCCAAAGCCCTGGGCGTTTCTACCATTGTCTGGCTGCTGCTCACGCAGATCATCGCATCGGGCATGGGCGGTTATATTGCCGGCCGGCTGCGGGTGAAGTGGGCGAACCTGCACGGTGACGAGGTGTACTTCCGCGATACCGCGCATGGCTTCCTGTCGTGGGCAGTGGCCACCCTGGTCGCCGCCATGCTGGTGCTGGGTGCGGCGGGCAACCTGGTAGGTGCCGGGGCCAGCGCTGCGTCGCAAGCGGCCACGGTGTCTGCTGCCGCAGGTGCATCGGCGGCTACCGGCAGCAACAATGACTCGATGGGGTACTTCGTCGACAGCCTGTTCCGCGGTGACGGCCCGGCGCCAGTCAGCGAAGACGCCGCCAATGGGGTTGCCGCGCGCATTCTGGCCAAGGGCATTGCCGGGGACGGCGCATTGCCTCCGGAGGACCGTACCTACCTGGCGCAGTTGGTGGCGCAGCGTACCCGCCTGACCCAGGCCGAAGCCGAAGCTCGCGTGGACCAGGTAATGGCTCAGGTGCAGCAGCTGAAAAACGATGCCAAGCAAGCGGCCGACACTGCCGCCAAGGTAGCTGCCTGGACTGCCCTGTGGACCTTCGTCGCGCTGCTGTGCGGCGCCTTTATCGCCAGCGTCGCGGCCCTGTATGGCGGCCGCCTGCGCGACCGCGTGCAGTGGCTGGAAGGCGACTACGTCACTACCCGCACCGTTCAACGTTAAGCAAGGAGAATTATCATGCGCTCGATATTGCTGTGGATGCTTGGAGTACCGATTCCCGTGATCATCCTGATTGCACTGTTCATGCACTGACAGTAAGGGCGGCCCAGGCCGCCCTTTGCTATTGCCACCATTGACGGAGGTTGAACATGCGCTCGATATTGCTGTGGATGATCGGCGTGCCGATACCGGTGATTATCCTGATCTGGATTTTCATGCATTGAGCGGCTGGGGGCCGCGGTGCGGCCCATCGCGGCGCAAGGCCGCTTCTGCAGAGGTCGCGTGAACCTCACGCCAGCGCAGACCGCTCTGGCAACTGATTAAAGAAACTGCTCCGCGTAATGACAGGCCACTTGCCGTGTACCGACTTGCCTGAACGCCGGCACGTCCTTGGCGCAGCGCTCAGTGGCATGTGGGCAGCGCTTGTGGAACGCGCAGCCGTCCGGCGGGTTCAGCGGGTTGGGCAACTCCCCGGCAATTCTGATTTTCGGCTTCAGCGGGTCGGGATGAATCGCCGGTGTCGCTGACAGCAGTGCCTGGGTGTACGGGTGCAGCGGCTTCTCGTAGATGTCCTCCTTAGGCCCCATTTCCGCAGGCCTTCCCAGGTACATCACCAGCACCTGGTCGGCCACGTGCCGCACCACCGCGAGGTTGTGCGAGATGAACACGTAGGCGGTGTTGAACTCCTTCTGCAAGTCCATGAACAGGTTCAGTACCTGTGCCTGGATCGACACGTCCAGCGCGGAAGTCGGTTCGTCTGCCACCAGTACCTTGGGCTGCAGCATCATCGCCCGGGCCAGGGCGATGCGCTGGCGCTGGCCGCCAGAGAACATGTGCGGGTAGCGCTGATAATGCTCGGGGCGCAGGCCGACCTGCTCCATCATCTTCTGCACCTTGTCTCGCCGTTCGGCCTTGCTTAGCGAGGTGTTGATCAGCAAAGGTTCGGCCAACTGGTCGCCAATCTTCTGCCGCGGGTTGAGCGAAGCGTAGGGGCTCTGGAATACCATCTGCACGTCGCGGCGCAGTTGCTTGCGCTGGGCCTTGCTGGCGCCAGTGACTTCGGTGCCGGCAATTTGCAGGGAGCCGGAAGACGGCTCTTCGATCAATGTCAGGGCGCGGGCCAGGGTCGACTTGCCGCAGCCAGACTCACCCACCACCGCCAGGGTCTTGCCGGCCTCCAGCTCGAACGACACGCCGTTGAGCGCGCGGACCAGTGCGTGGCCTTTGAACAGCCCGCGGGATACTTCGTAATGCCGGGTCAATTCCCGGGCAGTCAGAACCACGGCCATTACGCCACCTCCTGGTTCAGCGGGTAGAAGCAACGCACCAGGCTGTGCGCCTGAGGGTCGAGGGGCGGGCGCTGGCGCCGGCAGTTGTCCTGTACATAAGGGCAGCGCGGCGACAGCAGGCAGCCCACGGGCCGGTCGTAGCGGCCAGGCACGATGCCGGGCAGGGTAGCCAGGCGTTCGGCGCCAAGGCTGTGTTCGGGGATGGCCGCCAGCAGGGCTTCGCTGTAAGGGTGGGCCGGCAGGTCGAACAGCTCCGGAACCTGGCCAACTTCCACCGCCTGGCCGGCATACATCACGCACACCCGCCTGGCCGTTTCGGCGACCACGGCAAGGTCGTGGGTGATGAGGATCAGCGCCATGTTGCGCTCTTTCTGCAGGTTCACCAGCAGTTCCATGATCTGCGCCTGGATCGTCACGTCCAGCGCGGTGGTGGGCTCATCGGCGATCAGCAGCTTGGGTTCGCCGGCAATCGCCATGGCAATTGCCACACGCTGGCTCATGCCGCCGGACAACTGGTGCGGGTAGGCATCCAGGCGGCTTTCCGCCGCCGGGATCTCGACCTTTTTCAATAGCTCAAGGGCACGTTGGCGCGCTGCCTTGCCCTTCAGGCCCAAGTGTTGGCGCAACACCTCCTCGATCTGGAAGCCTACCGTGTAGCTGGGGTTCAGTGCGGTCATCGGGTCCTGGAAGACCATGGCGATGTCCTTGCCCACCACCTTGCGCCGTTGCCGGCCGCTGAGCTTGAGCATGTCGGTGCCGTCGAACGTGAGGGCGTCGGCGGTAATGCGCCCAGGCGCATCGATCAGGCCCATCAGGGCCATCATGGTGACCGATTTACCCGAGCCGGACTCGCCAACGATCGCCAGGATCTCGCCGGCGTCCACCGCCAGGTCCAGGCCATCGACCACCGGTACGGCAGTGGCGTCGCCGAAGCGCACGTTCAGGTTGTTGATCTGTAACAGTGACATGGCGTTCTCCTCAGGCGGCGTTCTTGAGTTTCGGGTCCAGCGCATCGCGCAGGCCGTCGCCCATCAGGTTGATTGCCAGCACACTGAGCAGAATGGTCAGGCCGGGCAGGCTCACCACCCACCAGGCACGCTCGATGTAGTCACGCGCCGAAGCCAGCATGGTGCCCCACTCGGGGGTGGGCGGCTGCACGCCCAGGCCAAGGAAGCCCAGGGCGGCGGCGTCGAGGATCGCCGAGGAAAAACTCAAGGTGGCCTGCACGATCAACGGTGCCATGCAGTTGGGCAGCACCGTGACGAACATCAGGCGTGGCAAGCCGGCGCCGGCCAGGCGTGCGGCCGTGACGTAGTCGCGGTTCAGCTCGCCCATGACGGCGGCGCGGGTCAGGCGCACGTAAGAGGGCAGCGATACGATGGCGATCGCAATCACCGTGTTGATCAGGCCTGGGCCGAGAATGGCGACGATCGCCACCGCCAGCAGCAGCGACGGCAGGGCCAGCATCACGTCCATCAGGCGCATGATCGACGGGCCCAGCAGTTGCGGGAAGAACCCGGCCAGCAGGCCTAGCAGGATGCCCGGGATCAGCGACATCACCACCGAGGACAGGCCGATCAGCAGCGACAGCCGCGCGCCCTGGATCAGGCGTGAAAGCAGGTCGCGGCCGAGTTCGTCGGTGCCAAGGATGAACTGCCAGGTGCCGCCCTCCAGCCACACCGGTGGGGTCAACAGGAAGTCGCGGTACTGCTCGCTGGGGTCATGGGGGGCGACCCATGGCGCGAACAGCGCGCAGAACACCACGAGGCACATGAACGCCAGGCCCATCACCGCGCCTTTGTTGCGCGCGAAGGCTTGCCAGAATTCTTTGTACGGCGAAGGGTAGAGCAGGCTTTGGTCCACCGGGCTGGCCGGCGACACGGATTTCGGAATCGGGCTAGTCATGGCAAGGGCCTCAGCGCTGATGACGGATGCGTGGGTTGGCCAGGCCGTAGAGAATGTCCACGACGAAGTTGACCAGGATTACCAGGCAGGCGATCAGCAGGATGCCGTTCTGGACCACGGGGTAGTCACGGGCGCCGATGGCTTCGATCAGCCATTTGCCGATGCCCGGCCAGGAGAAGATGGTTTCGGTCAGCACCGCACCGGCCAACAGCGTGCCGACCTGCAGGCCGAACACGGTGAGCACCGGGATCAATGCGTTGCGCAAGCCATGCACGAACACTACCCGGGCCGGCGACAGGCCTTTGGCACGGGCTGTACGGATGTAGTCCTCGCGCAGCACTTCAAGCATCGATGAGCGGGTCATGCGCGCGATTACCGCCAGCGGGATGGTGCCGAGCACGATGGCAGGCAGAATCAGGTGCATCACCGCGTCCTTGAATGAGCCTTCCTCATCGCTGAGCAGGGTATCGATCAGCATGAAGCCGGTTTTCGGCTCGATGTCGTAGAGCAGGTCGATGCGCCCGGACACCGGGGTCCAGCCCAGGCTCACCGAGAAGAACATGATCAGGATCAGACCCCACCAGAAGATCGGCATCGAATAGCCCGCCAGGGATATGCCCATTACCCCGTGGTCGAACAGCGAGCCGCGTTTGAGCGCCGCGATCACCCCGGCCAGCAGGCCGACCACGCCAGCGAACAACAGCGCGGCAAAGGCCAGTTCCAGGGTGGCCGGGAACAAGGTCAGGAACTCGCGCCACACGCTTTCGCGGGTGCGCAGCGATTCACCCAGGTCGCCCTGGGCCAGCTTGCCGACATAGTCCAGGTACTGGACCGGCAGGGGTTTGTTCAAGCCCAGGCGCTCCATGGCCTGGGCATGCATTTCGGGGTCGACCCTGCGCTCGCCCATCATCACTTCCACCGGGTCGCCGGGGATCAGGCGTATGAGCGCGAAAGTCAGCAACGTGATGCCGAAAAAGGTCGGTATCAGCAGGCCAAGGCGCCGGGCAATAAAACTCAACATTGTCGGGGTTACCTCATTAGACCGTACGGCCAGCAGCACGCTACGGCAGTGCCGCCGGTTCCCTGCTGGGCGCCGGCGGTCGTCGTTGTTCTACTTCACCCGGGTGGTGGCGAAGTTGTTTTTGGCCAGAGGGCTGATCACGTAGCCCTCTACATTGTCACGCATGGCGGTGAACATCTTCGGGTGGGCCATGCTGATCCACGGTTGGTCGTCATCGTACACCTTCAATGCCTCGCTATAGAGCCTTGCCCGTTCGTCATTGTCGACCACCTCGCGGGCTCGGCTGATCAGCTCCTGGAACTTAGGGTTGCACCAGCGCGCATAGTTCTCGCCGGTCTTGGCCGCCTCGCAACTGAGCAGGGGGGTGAGGAAGTTGTCCGGGTCGCCGTTGTCGCCCGCCCAGCCGGTGGACACCAGGTCGGCTTCACCGCGCTTGGCGCGGCGCAGCATCTCGGCCCACTCCATCACACGGATATCCAGCTTCAGGCCGATCTGGCCGAGGTCGGCCTGCAGCATCTCGGCCGACAGGCGCGGGTTGGGGTTGGTCATGCCACCGCCGTTGCGGGTGAACAGGGTGATGACGGTGCCCTCCGGCACACCCGCCTCCTTGAGCAGGGCGCGCGCCTTGGCAAGGTCACGCGGCGGGTTCTGGTTGGCCGGGTTGAAACCCATCATGCTGGGCGGGTAGGGGTTCACCCCGACCAAGGCATTACCTTTGCCGAACAGCTGGTCGACGTGGGTCTGGCGGTCGAACGCCATGTTGATGGCTTTACGCACGCGCACGTCGCTGAGGTACTTGTGCTGGGTGTTCATGGCAACATAGCCGGTCACCAGCGCTTCGGTTTCAGCCACCTTGAGTGTGCGGTCGGCCTTGATCGAGGGCACGTCGTCCGGCTTGGGGTACAGCGCCACCTGGCACTCGTTGGCGCGCAATTTCTGCAGGCGCACATTGCTGTCGGTGGCAATGGCGAAGATCAGGGCGTCGGCCGGCGGTTTGCCGCGGAAGTAGTCGGGGTTGGGTTTGAAGCGGACCTGCGCGTCCTTGTTGTAGCGCTGGAAGATGAACGGCCCGGTACCGATGGGTTTGCTGTTCAGCTCGGCGGCCTTGCCGGCCTTGAGCAACTGGTCGCCGTATTCTGCCGAATAGATAGAGGTGAAGCCCATGGCCATGTCATGCAGGAACGGTGCTTCGGGGCGGGTGAGGGTGATCACCACGGTATGCTCGTCGGTCTTGTCCACCGCCTTGAGCAACTGGCTGAAGGCCATGCTCTCGAAGTACGGGTAGCCGACGCTGGTCTTGTCGTGCCACGGGTGCGCCGGGTCCAGCTGGCGCCGCAGGCTCCACAGCACATCGTCGGCGTTGAATTCGCGGGTGGGTGTGAAGTAGTCGGTGCTGTGGAACTTCACGCCCTTGCGCAGGTGAAAGGTATAGGTCAGGCCATCTGCTGAAATGTCCCAGCGCTCGGCCAGGGCCGGCTCGATGTCGGTGGTCCCGGGCTTGAAGTCCACCAGGCGGTTGAACAGTGTTTCAGAGGACGCATCGAAGGTGACGCCGGTGGTGTACTGGACCACGTCGAAGCCCTCCGGGCTGGCTTCGGTGCAGACCACCAGCGGCTTGGCCGCCAGTTGCGTGGCACTGCCGAGCACCAGCGCAGCCAGCGCCAGGCGTAGCGGTCGCGACTTGATGAAAACTCTGTGCATGGGTTGAAGACTCCCTGCGTGCATTGATTCCAGCGTAGCCGCCAAGGCCCGCCGTGCAGCGGGCCGTGGCGCAAACGGTCAGAGAATGTTGAATGGGATGGTGGTGACCACGCGGAACTCGTCCAGGCTGCCATCGGCCTGCGCCTTGCTGGCGCGGTGCGTGGTGTAGGTGGCGCGGATACTGGTGTCCTTCAACGGCCCGCTCTGCACCGCGTAGCTGGTGCCGATACCCCACTCGTAGTGGGTTTCGCCATCCAGGCCCCTCACGTCATAGGCGGTGCCACGGTAGTGGGTGCCATCGATGCCCCAGCCGCGGGCGTTGTACAGGTTGAACTTCAAGCCTGGCACGCCGTAGGGCGCCATGTTCAGCACGTAGGAAATCTGCAGGGATTTCTCGTTCGGGCCGTTGAAGTCCGAGAGCAACGAGTTGGCCAGGAAAATGCCGTTGGTTTCGTGCAGGTAGTCGAAGTATTCGTTGCCGTTGACCTGCTGCCACGAAGCACTGAGGGTGTGCGCCTGGTGGGTCAGGCCGAACGACAGGCTGTAGGTGTCGTTGTCGATCTTGCCCATTTTCTGGCTGCCGGCGTCGACTGTCTTGTAGTAGTTCAGGCCAGTGGTCAGGCTGAGCACCGCACTGTCGCCAAGCACGTGGTTGGCGCCGAAGTAGTACTGGTTCCAGAAGTCATCGACTTTGGTGGCGTACAGGCTGGTGCTCAGGCTCTTGAACGGCTGGTAGTTGATGCCGGCAGTGCTGGCACGGTCGGTTTCCACGCCAGTGGCGCTGTACTCGCTGCGGAACTTGCTGAGGCTTTGCTCGGTACGCGGCGAAACGCGGTCGAAGGTGCCCAGGTCGAAGTTGAGGTTGTCGAACTCGGCGCTGTGCAGGAACACGCCCTGGAAGCTCGACGGCAGGGCACGGTTGCCGATGTAGGCGATCATGGGTGTGTCCACCGATTGCCGGCCCAGGGTGAGGGTGGTGTTGGACACGCGTGCCTTGATGTTGCCCAGGCCCAGCTTGCTCCACTGGCCGATGGGGTCGCCGTCGCTGTGGGTGAGGGTGCGGTTGTTGGGGCCGGCTACGGCCTGGCGGCTCTGCTGCAGCGCAATGGCATTGTAGCCGGCGGCCTCGACGGCGATGCCGACGGTACCCTCGGTAAAGCCGGAGCTGTAGTTGAGGATGGTGCCCTGCACCCAGTTCTCACGGCTGTGGGTGTCGTGGCGGGTGCCGTCGTTCTTGTAGTACTTCCACAGGGGGGCGCGCGCCGCGCGTTCGCGGGCGTACCAGTTACGGGTGCTGCCGGACAGGTTCTGCCCCTCGATAAAACCGCTGGCCTGGGCTTGCTCGCTGGTGCTCTTGAGGGTGATGGGAATGAACGCCTGGCTTTGCGGGTCAGCCTGGGCCACGGTGGTCACTGCACTGATGGATAAGGCCAGTGCGCTCAAGGTGAATAGTTTCAAGTTGAAGCTCCCTTTCTTTTCTAGTTATGGCCGGCCTTGTGGGCCGGGTGCTTGCTGCGGTGTTGCCAGGGTTGCCGCGGGGTTGCCGGGCTTGATCCGGACGCTGTGTTGCCTGTACCGGCGAAGCGGCCGGTGCAGGTTGGCCATCAGTCAACACTCACACCGGAGAAATCATTGCGCCCAAACGGGCTGACCTTGAATTGGGAAACCTTGACGCTGAGCGGCTGGTTGACGGTGGAATGGGCCACCGGGGTGATCGGCACCTGCTGCTTGAGGCGCTGCTGTGCCTGCTGGTACAGGGCGCTGCGTTGCACCGGGTCGCTCACGCGCTTGGCCTGCATGACCAGGCTGTCGTACTGCGGATCGCACCACTGCGAGTAGTTGTTGCTGCCAATGGCGGCGCAGCTGTAGAGGGTGCCCAGCCAGTTGTCGGGGTCGCCGTTGTCACCGGTCCAGCCGATCAGGGCGATGTCGTGCTCGCCGTTTTTCATGCGCTTTATGTATTCCCCCCACTCGTAGCTGACGATGCGCACCTTGAGGCCGAGTTTGTTCCAGTCGGCCTGCAGCATTTCGGCCATCAGCTTGGCGTTGGGGTTGTACGGGCGCTGCACCGGCATGGCATACAAGGTGACCTCGGTACCTGGCGCTACGCCGGCCTGGCGCAGCAGTTGGCGGGCCTTTTCCGGGTTGTAAGGGGCATCCTTGAGGCTGTTGTCGTAGGACCATTGGGTCGGTGGCATGGCGTTGACTGCCAACTGGCCGGCGTCCTGGTACACCGCCTGGATGATGGCTTGCTTGTTCACCGCCATGTCCAGCGCCTGGCGTACTTCCAGGCGGTCGAACGGTGCATGGCGGGTGTTGTAGGCGATGTAGCCGAGGTTGAAGCCCGGCTGCTGCAGCACCTGCAGCTGGCTGTCGGCGCGAAGGGCCGGCAGGTCGGCCGGGCGCGGGTGCAGGGTGACCTGGCATTCGTTGCGGCGCAGTTTCTGGATGCGCACCGAGGGGTCTACGTTGATCGAAAACACCAGGTTGTCGAGCTTGACCTGCTCGGGGGCCCAGTAGGCCTTGTTGCCCTTGTAGCGGATCTGCGAGTCCTTCTGGTAGCGCTGGAACACGAACGGGCCGGTGCCGATCGGGTGCTGGTTGATGTCACTGGCACGCCCGGTGGCCAGCAGCTGCTCGGCGTACTCGGCAGAGAGGATCGAGGCGAAGCTCATGGCCAGGTTCTGAATGAATGCGGCATCCACCGCGTTCAGGGTGAACACCACGGTCAGAGGGTCGCGTTTCTCGACCCGGGCGATGTTCTTGTCCAGGCCCATGCTGATGAAATAGGGGAACTCGGTGGGGTAGGCCTGGCGGAACGGGTGGGCTTTGTCGAGCATGCGGTTGAAGGTGAACAGCACGTCGTCGGCATTGAAGTCGCGGCTGGGCGTGAAGGCCTTGTTGCTGTGGAACCTGACCCCCTCACGCAGATGGAATGTGTACTTCAAGCCGTCGTCGGACACCTCCCAGCGGGTAGCCAGGGCAGGGTGCACGGCGGTGCCACCACGTTCGAACTCGACCAGGCGGTTGTAGATCGGTTCGGCGGCGTCGTTGTCGGTGGCGGTGGTGTACTGGGCGGTGTCGAAACCGGCAGGGCTGCCTTCGGAGCAGAACACCAGGCTGTTGGCGTACAGGTGGGGGGCCTGGCTGATCAGGCCCAGGGCCAGCAGGGCAGCAAGTCGGGTGGCGTGGCGCATGGCAAGTCCTTTTCCTCTGTTTGCACCGCCTACGGGTACGAATGGCGGCAACAGTGTGCCGACCCCGCAGCGGATAGCTGCAGGCCGACAGAAATCAGTGATTGGAGGGGAGGGCACCCACCGCCTGGCGGGTGCCGGGGCTACCCTATTTGTCCACGCTGACGCCGTAGAAGGCGTTCAGCGCGAACGGGCTGATCTTGAAGTCCTTCACCTTGACGCTCATCGGCTGGTAGACGGTGGAGTGGGCGATCGGGGTGATCGGCACCTGCTCCTTGAGGATGCGCTGTGCCTGCTGGTACAGCTCGGTGCGCTTGGCTTGGTCAGAGGTGGCCTTGGCCTGTTTGATCAGGCTGTCGTAGGGCTTGTAGCACCACTTGGAGAAGTTGTTGCCGTCAATGGCATCGCAGCCGTAGAGGGTGCCTAGCCAGTTGTCCGGGTCACCGTTGTCGCCGCTCCAGCCAATCAGCATGGCGCCCTGTTCGCCGGCTTTGGAGCGCTTGATGTACTCGCCCCACTCATAGCTGACAATTTTTGCCTTGATGCCGATCTTGGCCCAGTCGGACTGCAGCATTTCGGCCATCAGCTTGGCATTGGGGTTGTACGGGCGTTGCACGGGCATGGCCCACAGGGTGATTTCGGTGCCTTCCTTGATGCCGGCTTCCTTGAGCAGTTGTTTGGCTTTTTCCGGGTCGAACGGTGCGTCCTTGATGCTGGTGTCATACGACCACTGCGTGGGCGGCATGGCGTTGACCGCCAACTGGCCGGCGCCCTGGTAGACCGACTCGATGATGCGCTTTTTGTCCACGGCCATGTCCAGCGCCTGGCGCACTTTCAGCTGGGCCATGGGGTTGGGCTGGTTGCTGCCCTTGATCTGGTCCATCACGTTATAGGCGATGTAACCCAGGTTGAAGCCGGCCTGCTGGGGCATCTGCAGGTTCTTGTCGGCCTTCAGCGGCTCGATATCGGCCGGGCGTGGGAAGAGGGTGACCTGGCATTCGTTCTTTTTCAGCTTCTGCATGCGTACCGAGGCGTCGGTGGTGATGGCGAAGATCAGGTTGTCGATCTTCACGTCCTCGGGCTTCCAGTAGTCCTTGTTGCCCTTGAAGCGGATCTGCGCGTCCTTCTGGTACTTGCTGAACACGAACGGGCCGGTGCCGATCGGCTTCTGGTTGATGTCGGCGGCCTTGCCGTCCTTGAGCAACTGGTCGGCGTATTCGGCGGACTGGATCGAGGCGAAGCTCATGGCCAGGTTCTGGATGAACGCTGCATCGACCTCGTTGAGGGTGAACTTGACGGTGTGCTCGTCAAGCTTCTCCAGCTTGGCGATGTTCTTGTCCATGCCCATGTCGGTGAAGTACGGGAACTCGGTCGGGTAGGCCTTGCGAAAGGGGTGGTCCTTGTCGAGCATGCGGTTGAAGGTGAACAGCACGTCGTCGGCGTTGAACGGGCGGGTCGGCTTGAAGTAGTCGGTGGTGTGGAACTTCACCCCCTCGCGCAGGTGGAAGGTGTAGGTCTTGCCATCGTCGGACACGTCCCAGCGGGTGGCCAGGCCGGGTATCACTGCAGTGCCGCCGCGTTCGAACTGCGTCAGGCGGTTGAAGACGGTTTCGGCCGAGGCGTCGAAGTCGGTGCCGGTAGTGTATTGCCCTGGATCGAAGCCGGCCGGGCTGCCTTCGGAGCAGAACACCAGGTTGGACGCGGCAAGTGCCGACGGAGCACCGGTGAGCAAGCCTGCACCGAGCAGGAACGGTATGACTGCGTGTTTGAGCATGGTGGCCTCATTTTTGTCATTTTTCGAGTGAGGTGGCCTCGTGAGCCGACCTGCGGATACTTATGCAGGGGATGTTCCCAATGCAACAGGTACAAGGATAGTTGGCGCCTGGAATGTGGCACGAACGTACATGGATGTCGCATCGCTATAACTTTCGGCGAAGTTAAACGTTTGCGTGGGCAAAATGATGGCTTTTTTCGAGGTGTTTCGAGGCGGGAATTTTGTAGGATGCACCTGAACGGTGCGTAAGAAAGGTCTGAAACGCTTTTTTCAGCCCCCCACACGGCCCCTGTAGGAGCGGCCTTGCGTCGCGATGGGCCGCGCGCAGCGGCCCCCTGTGCAGCACACTGCTACAACAGGGGAGCGCCCCCGCCCCGTCGCGACCCCAGGCCGCGCATATCGGCGCTAGTTGCTTAAGGCATCTGCACTTCAATCAACCCATCAGCATTCATGCTCACCTCGCTGGTACCGGCTTCGATGTCGGGCGCCGGCGCCGCTTCATCTGCGCTCATGGCCTTCATGGCCATAGGGGCGCTGCGCAGGTACGGCCGTGGGTAGCCGCTGCTGTTCAGGTTCAGGCTGACCACTTTGTAGCCTGTGCCGCCCAAGGCTTGCGTGGCCAGTTGTGCACGGGCCTTGAACGCATCGACGGCATCCTTGAGCAGCTCGTCTTCGCTGGACTTGCGCGTGGCCGGCGCGATGGAGAAGTCCATGCCACCCATTTTCAGCTCTTGCAGCAGGTCGGCGGTCAGTTGCGAGAGGGCCGGGAAATCGGCGCTTTCCAGGCGCAGCTCGGCGCGTTCACGCCAGCCGGTGATCTTCTGGCCTTTGCTGTCGTAAACGGGGTAGCTGTTGCGGCTGCCCTGGCTGATCTTCACATCCTTGACCTGGCGCGACTGCTGCACGGCCTTGTTCATGGTTTCGGTGATCTGCTTGGCGAGCTTGCCGGGGTCGCTGTTCTGCGCTTCGCTATACAAGGTCACGACCATCAGGTCGCGCGCCACTTCCTTGCTGACCTCGGCGCGCAGCGATACCTGGTTGTAGCGCGGTTCATCGGCCGCCAGTGCCGGCAGGCTGGCGAGCAGGCCGCAAGACATGATCAGGGCGGCGCCGTGACGTGGAATGTGCATGTGGTACTCCTTGGCAATAAAAGGCGTGGTCGCTGGTCATCCATGCCACGCATGGCCAATCAGACCGGCACCAGTGTAGTGGGTTCAACAGTGCCATCATGACAGTGTGACAAAGTGTGGCGCTTTGCCGCAGCGCTGCAGCAGGGGGCCCGGCTTCGGTATACTCCAGCCGATTTTCTGGAGCACTCATCAGGAGAGCTCATGCTCGCCGCCGTACAACCGTTGTCCGCTACCCGCCAGAACCTCTGGCGCCTGACCGTCATTCGTGTGCTGGTCCTGGCTGCCCAGGCCGGCTCGGTCGGTGTCGCCTACTGGACCGAACTGCTGCCCTTACCCTGGCTATCGCTGGCCGGTACCTTGGCCTTGTCGTCGCTGCTGTGTGCCTTCACCGCCCTGCGCCTGCGCTTGTCGGTGCCCGTCACCGAAATGGAATACGCCCTGCAGCTGGCCTGTGACCTGTTGATCCACAGTGCCTTGCTGTATTACTCCGGCGGCTCGACCAACCCGTTCGTGTCCTACTACCTGGTACCGTTGGCCATTGCCGCAGTGACCCTGCCGTGGCTGTATTCGCTGATCCTGTCCGGTATTGCCCTGACCGCCTACAGCTTGCTGCTGGTGCAGTTCTACCCGCTCGAAGGCCTGCCCATGGCGCGGGACAAGATGCAGGTGTACGGCATGTGGCTGAGTATTGCCCTGGCGGCGGCGGTGATCACCTTCTTCGCGGCACGCATGGCTGAAGAGCTGCGGCGCCAGGAGCAACTACGCTCCGAGCGGCGTGAAGAAAGCCTGCGCGACGAGCAGTTGCTGGCCGTAGCCACCCAGGCCGCCGGCGCCGCTCATGAGCTGGGCACGCCGCTGGCCACCATGAGTGTGCTGATCAATGAAATGCGCCAGGACCACACCGACCCGCTGTTGCAGGAAGACCTGCAAATCCTTCAGGACCAGGTGAAGCTGTGCAAGGAAACCCTGCAGCAACTGGTACGCGCCGCTGAAGCCAACCGCCGCCTGGCGGTGGTCGAGCAGGATGTCACCGCCTGGCTGGACGAAGCGCTGAACCGCTGGCACCTGATGCGCCCGGAAAGCAGCTACCGCTTCCAGCGCCTGCGTGACGGCCAGGTGCCGCGCCTGACCCCGCCACCGGACCTGACCCAGGCGCTGCTGAACCTGTTGAACAATGCGGCCGATGCCTGCCCCGATGACCTTGAAGTGCGCCTTGACTGGGACGCTCAGGATATCGTTATCAGCATCCGCGACCATGGCCCTGGCGTGCCGCCGGCCATTGCCGAAGCCATCGGCAAACCCTTCATTACCACCAAGGGCAAAGGTTTCGGCCTGGGCCTGTTCTTGAGCAAGGCCAGCGTGACCCGTGCGGGCGGTTCGGTAAAACTTTATAGTCATGAGCAGGGTGGCACCCTGACCGAACTGCGCCTGCCCTATGGCAAGCGAGGAGATGAATGATGAGCGAAGAAAACCAGGTCGAGAGCGAAGAGCTGCCGCACCTGCTGCTGGTGGATGACGATGCCACCTTCACCCGGGTCATGGCGCGCGCCATGAGCCGTCGCGGGTTCCGCGTGAGCATTGCCGGTTCCGCCGAAGAGGGCTTGATCCTGGCCCAGCAGGACCTGCCGGATTACGCCACGCTGGACCTGAAGATGGACGGCGACTCCGGCCTGGTGCTGCTGCCCAAGCTGCTGGAGCTGGACCCGGAAATGCGCGTGGTGATCCTGACCGGTTATTCGAGCATTGCCACGGCAGTGGAGGCGGTCAAGCGCGGCGCCTGCAACTACCTGTGCAAACCGGCTGATGCCGACGACGTGCTGGCGGCGTTGCTGTCGGAGCACACCGACCTGGACACGTTGGTGCCGGAAAACCCGATGTCGGTCGACCGCCTGCAGTGGGAGCATATCCAGCGAGTGCTGACCGAGCACGATGGCAATATCTCGGCCACCGCACGGGCGCTGGGCATGCACCGGCGGACCTTGCAGCGCAAACTGCAGAAGCGTCCGGTTCGGCGCTGATTCATATTGCCTGTACCGGCCTCATCGCTGGCAAGCTGGCGATAGGGCCGGTGTGGACAGAAATTTATCTGTAACACCCCGCGATCCCCGCAAATCCCGGCTGTTGGCGTATCATTGCCACCTGACGGCAACCCCTCCAGGATCGCTAGCGCATGCTCGCCCTTCTCATCCAGACGCTGAATATCACGGCACCGGTTTTCGCCATGCTGTTCATGGGCGTGCTGCTCAAACGCATTCGCCTGATCGACGATAACTTCAACCAGGTCGCTTCGCAGCTGGTGTTCAACGTGTGCATGCCGGCCCTGCTGTTCCTGGGCATCTACCACGCTGACCTGGCTACGGCGGTCCAGCCCGGGGTCATCCTGTACTTCATCGCAGCGACCCTGATCGGCTTCGCCCTTGCCTGGGGCATGGCTATCTGGCGCAGCCCCATGGCCGATCGCGGTATCTATGCCCAAGGCGCCTTTCGCGGCAACAACGGCGTCATTGGCCTGGCCTTGGCCGCCAGCCTGTACGGGGACTATGGTATTTCCCTGGGGGCGGTACTCGCCGGCGTGGTCATCCTCATGTACAACTCGCTGTCCGCGGTGGTGCTGGCGGTGTACAGCCCGGACCTCAAGTCCGACCCCTGGAGCATCTGCAAGAGCATTTTCAGCAACCCGCTGATCATCAGCGTATTGGTGGCCACCCCGATGGCCTACGGCCAGGTGCCGCTGCCCAACTGGCTGCTCACTTCAGGCGACTACCTGGCGCAGATGACCCTGCCACTGGCGCTGATCTGCATCGGCGGCACCCTGTCGCTGGCGGCACTGCGCGACAGTGGCCGCCTGGCCATCGATGCCAGCCTGGTGAAGATGGTGTGGTTACCGCTGCTCGGCACCCTGGGTGCCTGGCTGTTTGGTTTTCGCGGTGCCGAGCTGGGCATCCTGTTCCTGTACATCGGTAGCCCGACGGCGGCCGCCAGCTACGTGATGGCGCGCGCGGCCAACGGCAACCACCAATTGGCGGCGTCGATCATCGTGATCACCACGTTGATGGCAGCAATCACCACCAACATTGGTATTTTCATCTTGCAGTGGGGCGGATGGATCTAGATCCTTGACTGCAAACAACAGCAACAGCACTGCCTCACTGAGCTAAAGGACACTTCATGCAAGACCAGAGCACGCCCGAGCGGTTACAGCGCGGGCTGAAGAATCGCCACATCCAGCTGATTGCGCTGGGTGGGGCCATCGGTACCGGGCTGTTCCTGGGCATCGCCCAGACCATCCAGCTGGCTGGCCCATCGGTACTGCTGGGTTACGCCATCGCCGGCCTGATGGCCTTCCTGATCATGCGCCAGTTGGGTGAAATGGTGGTGGAAGAGCCGGTTGCCGGTAGCTTCAGCCATTTTGCCCACCAGTACTGGAGCGAGTTCGCCGGTTTCGTCTCGGGCTGGAACTACTGGGTGGTGTACGTGCTGGTCGGCATGGCCGAGCTCACGGCTGTGGGTATCTACGTGCAGTACTGGTGGCCGGAATTCCCGACCTGGGCCACTGCGGCGATCTTTTTCGTGGTGATCAACCTGATCAACCTTACCCAGGTAAAGGTCTATGGCGAAATGGAGTTCTGGTTCGCCTTGGTCAAGGTGGTGGCCATTGTCAGCATGATCGGCTTCGGTGCCTGGTTGCTGAGCAGCGGGCAGGGCGGCGCCGATGCCAGCGTAGCCAACCTGTGGCAGTACGGCGGGTTCTTCCCCAATGGCGTCAGCGGCCTGGTGATGGCGTTGGCGGTGATCATGTTCTCGTTTGGCGGCCTGGAGCTGGTGGGCATTACCGCTGCCGAGGCCGACAACCCGCGCCAGAGCATCCCCAAGGCCACCAACCAGGTGGTGTACCGTATCCTCATTTTCTACATCGGCGCGCTGGCCGTGCTGCTGTCGTTGTACCCGTGGCAGAAGATGGTGCAAGGCGGTAGCCCGTTCGTGATGATCTTCCACGAACTGGACAGCGACCTGGTGGCCACCATTCTCAACATTGTGGTGCTTACCGCGGCGCTGTCGGTGTACAACAGCTGCGTGTATGCCAACAGCCGCATGCTGTTCGGCCTGGCCAGCCAGGGCGATGCGCCGCGCCAGTTGCTGAAGGTCAGCCGCAGCGGCGTGCCCCTGACCGCACTGGGGGTATCGGCGTTCGCCACCGGCTTGTGCGTAGTGATCAATTACCTGATGCCGGGTGAGGCCTTTGGCTTGTTGATGGCCCTGGCGGTATCGGCGCTGGTGATCAACTGGGCGAGCATCAGCATCACCCACCTGAAGTTCCGCAAAGCCAAGCTGGCCGCGGGCATCACCCCGTTCTACAAGAGCCTGGGGCACCCGCTGACCAACTACCTGTGCCTGGCATTCATCGTGTTGATCCTGGTGGTGATGTACCTGACCCCGCCGATTCGCATTTCAGTGATGCTGATACCGGCATGGATTGCCGCGCTGTGGGTGGCCTTCAAGCTGAAGAAGGCTCGCCAGGGGAAGTACTGAGTCGGGCTCATGCCCCTCAATGCTGCCGCCGCCAGGCACGCACGGTGGTGTACAGCAGCACCAGGGCCAGTACCGGCAGCACGTAGAACAGCATCAGCCGCTCAAGGCGGCCGGCCAGCGGCAGCCCCATGGTGAAGGCCGCGACGTGCAGGCCATAAGCCAGGTACAGGCACAGGAAGACCAGCCCTTCGGCGCGGGTAATGCGGTAGCCGGAATAGAACACCGGCATACTCAGTACGGCAACGCCGAGCATCACGGGCAGGTCGAACGACAGCGCATTGGGTGAAATCGACAGCGGCTGTGGGGTCACCAGTGCGGTCAGGCCCAGCACCGCCAGCACGTTGAACAGGTTGCTGCCAATGACCGTGCCCACGGCGATCTCCCGCTCGCCCCGCAGGGCCGCAATCAAGGCAGCGGCCAATTCCGGCAGGGAGGTGCACACAGCGACCACGGTCAGCCCGATGACGCGCTCGGACAGGCCCAGGTCGGTGGCCACCTCGACGGCGGCTTCAAGCAGCAAGTGGCCTGCCAGGGTCAACAGGCCCAGGCCGAACAGCACCTGCAGCACGGTGGCTGGCCAGAAGCGCCCGGCGCTGGCCTGGGCGGCATCGGGGGCAGGGTAGGTGCGTGCGTAATGGCGCGACTGGTGCCAGAGCATGGCCAGGTAGCCGGCCAGGCCCAGCAACAGCAACCCGCCTTCGAACCGGCCCAGCTGGCCGTTGGCGCACAGTGCGTAGACCAGGCCGCTGGCGAGGATCATCAGCGGTATGTCCAGACGTACCAACTGGCGCGAAACCCGCAGTGGAATGATCAATGCGGCCAGGCCGAGCACTACCAGCACATTGAAGATATTGCTGCCGACCACGCTGCCGACCGCTACATCCGGCGCGCCCTGGTAGGCCGCCTGCAGGCTGACGGTCAACTGTGGTGCGGTGCTGCCGAAGGCGACCAGGCTCAGGCCGATGATCAGCGGGCGCACGTGCAGGCGCTGCGCCAGGCGCAGGGCGGCGCGCACCAGCAGTTCGGCGCCGCCTACCAGCAACAGCAGGGCTGTGCCCAGTTGCAGCAGGCTGAAGGTGGGAAGGGTGGCCAAGTCGAAAATGGTCGAACTCCTGTCGCGTCAGTCGCTAAGCCCTTGTACCCGCACCCGCGCTGTGCCGCTACGCAGCATGCCGATTTTTTCGGCGGCGGCGCGTGACAGGTCGATCAGCCGGCCGCGGGTATGCGGGCCACGGTCGTTGATGCGTACCACCACACTGCGCTGGTTGGCCATGTTGGTCACCAGAACGCGGCTGCCAAACGGCAGGCTGCGGTGGGCGGCGGTAAGGCCGTGCTGGTTGAACGGTTCGCCGCTGGCGGTGCGTTTGCCGTGGTGGCGCGAGCCGTAATAGGAAGCGGTGCCGGTCTGGTCGTAACCGCGTGGGTCGATGTCATGGCTGGCGCAGCCGGCCAGGAACGAAAACAGGGCGAGGGTGCCGAGGGATCGTTTTAGCAAGTCAGGTGCTCTCCTAGTGCGACGCTCCCACAGGTCGGCGCTGTACCTGTGGGAGCGGGCATGCCCGCGAACGAGGGCGAAGCCCTTGCAGGACTACAGGGATAAAACAATCACCCTTCGAGCTTGGCCTTGAGCATTTGGTTCACCTGCCCCGGGTTGGCCTTGCCTTTGGAGGCTTTCATGGCCTGGCCGACGAAGAAGCCGAACATCTTGCCACGCTTGGCTTCATCAGCCGCGCGGTACTGTTCCACCTGCTCGGCATTGGCGGCCAGCATTTCGTCGAGCATCTTCTCGATTGCGCCGGTGTCGGTGACCTGCTTCAGGCCTTTGCTTTCGATGATGCTGTCGGCATCGCCTTCACCGCCAGCCATGGCTTCGAACACGGTCTTGGCGATCTTGCCGCTGATGGTGTTATCGCGGATGCGCAGCAGCATGCCACCCAGTTGCGCAGCGCTGACCGGTGCCTGGTCGATCTCCACGCCCAACTTGTTCAGCAGGCTCCCCAGTTCGACCATGACCCAGTTGGCGGCCAGCTTGGCGTCACCGCCAATTTTCACCACTTCTTCGAAGTAGTCGGCCTGTTCGCGGCTGGAGGCCAGCACGTTGGCATCGTAGGCCGACAGGCCGTACTGGCGCTGGAAGCGCTCGACCTTCTGCGGCGGCAGCTCGGGCAGGGCAGCGCGGATGCTGTCGAGGTAGCTGTCTTCGATCACGACCGGCAGCAGGTCCGGGTCGGGGAAGTAACGGTAGTCGTTGGCTTCCTCTTTGCTGCGCATGGAACGGGTTTCATCTTTGTTCGGGTCGTACAGGCGGGTCTCCTGCACCACCTTGCCGCCATCCTCGATCAGGTCGATCTGGCGCTGGATCTCGCTGTTGATGGCACGCTCGATGAAGCGGAACGAGTTGACGTTCTTGATCTCGCAGCGGGTACCGAATTCAGCCTGGCCTTTCGGGCGGATCGACACGTTGCAGTCGCAACGCAGCGAGCCCTCGGCCATGTTGCCGTCGCAGATGCCCAGGTAGCGCACCAGTGCGTGGATCGCCTTGACGTACGCCACGGCCTCCTTGGCGCTGCGCATGTCAGGCTCGGACACGATCTCCAGCAGCGGTGTGCCGGCGCGGTTCAGGTCAATGCCGGTAGAGCCGCTGAAGTCTTCGTGCAGGCTTTTGCCTGCGTCTTCTTCCAAGTGCGCGCGGGTGACCCCGATGCGCTTGATGGTGCCGTCTTCCAGGGCGATGTCCAGGTGGCCCTTGCCGACGATCGGCAGGTCCATCTGGCTGATCTGGTAGCCCTTGGGCAGGTCCGGGTAGAAGTAGTTCTTGCGCGCGAACACGTTGCGCTTGCCGATCTCGGCATCGATGGCCAGGCCGAACATGCAGGCCATGCGCACGGCTTCCTGGTTCAGCACCGGCAAAACGCCCGGCATGCCCAGGTCAACCAGGCTGGCCTGGGTATTCGGCTCGGAGCCGAAGGTGGTAGCGCTGCCGGAGAAGATCTTCGACTGGGTGGCGAGCTGAGTGTGGATTTCCAGCCCGATCACAACTTCCCATTGCATGTGTGAACTCCTCAGAAGCCGTTGGGGGCACGGGTGTGCCAGTCGGTCACTTGCTGGTAGCGGTGCGCGACGTTGAGCAACCGGCCTTCCTGGAAGTACGGCGCCAGCAGCTGTACGCCGACCGGCAGGCCGTCGACGAAGCCCGCGGGCATCGACAGGCCCGGCAGGCCCGCCAGGTTGGCGGTGATGGTGTAGATGTCTTCGAGGTAGGCGGCGACCGGGTCGCTGCTCTTGGCGCCCAGCTTCCAGGCCGGGTTGGGCGTGGTCGGGCCAAGGATCAGGTCGACCTCGTTGAAAGCGGCCATGAAGTCGTTCTTGATCAGGCGGCGGATCTGTTGCGCCTTCACGTAGTACGCGTCGTAGTAGCCGGCCGACAGGGCATAGGTGCCGACCATGATGCGGCGCTGGACTTCAACGCCGAAACCTTCGCCACGCGAACGCTTGTACAGGTCGGTCAGGTCCTTGGGCGCCTCGCAGCGGTAGCCGAAGCGTACACCGTCGAAACGCGACAGGTTGGACGAGGCCTCGGCAGGTGCGATCACGTAGTACGCGGCAATGGCGTGCTGCATGTTCGGCAGGCTGATTTCCTTGACCACGGCACCGAGCTTTTCCAGCTCCTTGACGCTGGCCTGGACCAGGTCGGCAATGCGTGGGTCCAGGCCTGCACCGAAGTACTCCTTGGGCAGGCCGATGCGCAGGCCCTGCAAGGAGGCGCCGAGGTTGGCGCTGTAGTCCGGCACCGGCTCTTCGATGCTGGTGGAGTCCTTGGCGTCGAAGCCGGCCATGCCTTGCAGCAGCAAGGCGCAGTCTTCGGCGGTTCGCGCCAGTGGGCCACCCTGGTCGAGGCTGGAGGCGTAGGCGATCATGCCCCAGCGCGAAACACGACCGTACGTCGGTTTCAGGCCGGTGAGGTTGGTCAGCGCCGCCGGCTGGCGGATCGACCCGCCGGTGTCGGTGCCGGTGGTGGCTGGCAGCAGGCGCGCCGCCACGGCCGCGGCAGAACCGCCGGACGAGCCGCCTGGCACGTGTTCCAGGTTCCACGGGTTCTTCACCGCGCCGTAGTGGCTGGATTCGTTGGCCGAACCCATGGCGAACTCGTCCATGTTGGTCTTGCCCAGGGTGACCATGCCGGCTTCGGCCAGCTTGGCGACCACGGTGGCGTCATACGGCGCCTTGAAGTTGTCGAGCATCTTCGAGCCGCAGCTGGTGCGCACGCCGTTGGTGCAGAACAGGTCCTTGTGGGCGATGGGCGCACCCAGCAGCGCGCCGGTCTCGCCAGCGGCGCGACGGGCGTCGGCAGCACGCGCCTGGCCCAGGGCCAGCTCGTCGGTGACGCTGATGAAGCTGTTGAGCTGTGGGTCGAGCTGCTTGATGCGCGCCAGCAGCGTGCCGGTCAGCTCTTCGGAAGAAAACGACTTGTCGGCGAGTCCGCGGGCGATCTCGGCCAGGGTCAATTGGTGCATGGCAGGCTCTATCCCTTACTCGATGACTTTGGGAACCAGGTACAGACCGCTTTCGGTCGATGGCGCGATGGCCTGGTAGGCGTCGCGCTGGTTGCTTTCGGTGACCTGGTCGGGACGCAGGCGCTGGCTGGCCTCCAGCGGGTGAGCCAGAGGCTCGATGCCAGTGGTGTCGACAGCTTGCATCTGGTCGACCAGCCCAAGAATGCTGTTGAGGGCGTCGGTAATACGTGGCAGTTCGCCATCATTCAGGCCCAGGCGGGCCAGATGGGCGATCTTTTCCACGTCGCAGCGTTCAAGCGCCATGGGGATCTCCAAGGGAAACAAAGAACGGAATTTAGGTCCGCAGTGAGGAACATGTCAGCTTTTTGGCGGTCTAACAGCCGCGAATTTCTGCTGGCGTGCTCGGAAAAACAGCCAATTTAACATATTGGCTCCTTGCCCAAAATCCCTGCCATTGTTAGAGTTTGCCGCACTTTTTTACCCACGCTTTCCCCAGGGTCACTTTCCCATGTTCAAGAAACTGCGTGGCATGTTTTCCAGCGATCTTTCCATCGACCTGGGTACTGCCAACACCCTTATTTACGTGCGTGAGCGCGGTATCGTCCTGAATGAGCCCTCGGTTGTTGCCATCCGTACCCATGGCAACCAGAAAAGCGTCGTCGCCGTCGGTACCGAAGCCAAACGCATGCTGGGCCGTACGCCTGGCAACATTGCAGCCATTCGTCCGATGAAGGACGGCGTGATCGCCGACTTCAGCGTTTGCGAAAAAATGTTGCAATATTTCATCAACAAGGTTCACGAGAACAGCTTCCTGCAGCCAAGCCCGCGCGTGCTGATCTGCGTACCGTGCAAATCGACCCAGGTAGAGCGCCGCGCCATTCGCGAGTCGGCCCTGGGTGCCGGTGCCCGTGAAGTGTTCCTGATCGAAGAGCCAATGGCTGCCGCCATCGGCGCCGGCCTGCCGGTAGAAGAGGCCCGCGGTTCGATGGTCGTCGATATCGGTGGCGGCACCACCGAAATCGCCCTGATCTCGCTCAACGGTGTGGTCTACGCCGAGTCCGTGCGTGTTGGCGGTGACCGCTTCGACGAAGCCATCGTGACCTACGTGCGCCGCAACTACGGCAGCCTGATCGGCGAGTCCACCGCCGAGCGCATCAAGCAGGAAATCGGCACTGCCTACCCGGGCGGCGAAGTGCGCGAAGTCGACGTGCGTGGCCGTAACCTGGCCGAAGGCGTGCCGCGTGCCTTCACCCTGAACTCCAACGAAGTGCTCGAAGCGCTGCAGGAGTCGCTGGCGACCATCGTTCAGGCAGTGAAGAGCGCCCTCGAGCAATCGCCGCCCGAGCTGGCCTCCGACATCGCCGAGCGTGGCCTGGTGTTGACCGGTGGTGGTGCGCTGCTGCGTGACCTCGACAAGCTGCTGGCCCAGGAAACCGGCCTGCCGGTGATCGTCGCCGAAGACCCGCTGACCTGTGTCGCCCGTGGCGGTGGTCGCGCCCTGGAGATGATGGACAAGCACGCGATGGACCTGCTCTCCAGCGAGTGATCCTGCTCGCGGTTCATGAGCGCCCGGTTTACAGGTAGTACGCACAGTGCTACCTGTATGTGCTGGGCTGGCGCCCACACGGGCGCCGTATCCGTCAACCCGCAACCAGGCTGGTGCGTTGTCCCATGTCCAATGACCTCCTGAGTCGTCCACGAGGAACGGCCCATTAAACCGCTTTTCTCCAAGGGCCCTTCGCTGGGCGTTCGCCTGCTCGTTCTGGTGGTGCTGTCAGTCGCGTTGATGGTTGTCGACGCGCGCTTCGACGTGCTCAAACCGGTGCGCAGCCAGATGGGCCTGGTGCTGATGGAGTCGTACTGGATCACCGACTTGCCGCAGCGTGCCTGGCAGGGCGTGGCGGGCCAGTTCGGTAGCCGCACCGAACTGATTGCCGAAAACGAGAAGCTCAAGACCGAGGCCCTGCTGCTGCAGGGGCGCCTGCAGAAGCTGGCGGCCCTGACCGAGCAGAACGTGCGCCTGCGCGAATTGCTCAACTCCTCGGCGCTGGTCAACGAAAAGGTCGAAGTGGCCGAGCTGATCGGGGTCGACCCCAACCCCTTCACGCACCGTATCCTGATCAACAAGGGCGAGCGTGACGGCGTGTTCCTTGGCCAGCCGGTGCTCGATGCCCGCGGCCTGATGGGGCAGGTGGTCGAGTTGATGCCCTATACCTCGCGGGTGCTGCTGCTGACCGACACCACCCACAGCATTCCGGTGCAGGTCAACCGCAATGGCTTGCGCGCGATCGCCAGCGGTACCGGTAACCCCGAGCGCCTGGAATTGCGCCATGTGGCCGATACCGCCGACATCAAGGAAGGCGACCTGCTGGTCAGTTCCGGCATGGGCCAGCGCTTCCCGGCCGGCTACCCGGTGGCCACCGTCAATGAAGTGATCCACGACTCCGGGCAGCCGTTCGCTATCGTGCGTGCCATCCCCACCGCCGCGCTCAACCGCAGCCGCTACATGCTGCTGGTGTTCAGTGACCGGCGCACCCCAGAGCAGCGTGCCACCGATGCTGCCATGGCCCAGGAAGAAGCCGACCGCAAGGGCACCGCGCCCGCCGGCCAGCCAGCCACAACCGGCGAGCAGGCCGCACCGGCCACGGGTACCCCTGCAGCGCCGGCCAGCCCGGCCACGCCAACGGCCCCGGCCGCGCAGCCTGCGGCCCCAAGTGCTGCCCCGGCGGCAGCGCCAGCTGCCCCCGCCCACACCCGGAGACAATGATGGCTGCATCGCGCCGCAACAACGGCTGGGTGATCTGGCTGACTTTCGCCATCGGCCTGCTGCTCAGCGTCTCGCCCATGCCGCAGTTCATGGAAGTGTTCCGGCCCATGTGGCTGGCCTTGCTGGTTTCGTTCTGGACCCTGGCCATGCCGCACAAGGTGGGCATGACCACAGCGTTCGTGCTGGGTCTGGCCGAGGATGTGCTGTACGGCACCTTGCTCGGGCAGAACGCACTGATCCTTACCCTGATCACCTTCCTGGTGCTGTCCTTGCAGCAGCGCCTGCGCATGTTCCCCATGTGGCAGCAAAGCCTGGTCATTCTGGTGATCTTCGGCATTGCCCAGCTGATCCAGCTGTGGCTTAGCGCCCTGACCGGCAACCGTCTGCCCACCCTGGCACTGGTCTGGTCGGCGGTGATCAGCGCCTTGCTCTGGCCGTGGATCAGTTTCGCCCTGCGCGACCTGCGTCGCCGCTTGCGTATCAACTGACGGCGATGCGCCGCTGACAGGGAGATGTCTGCATGAACCCGCTTTACCTGGCCTCCGGCTCGCCTCGCCGCCGTGAATTGCTGACCCAGATCGGCGTGCCGTTCAGCGTCATCAGCGCCCCCATCGACGAAACCCCGCTGGCCGATGAAAGCGCCCAGGCTTACGTCGAGCGTCTGGCCCGGGCCAAGGCTGCCGCCGGCCTGGGCTGCCTCGCCCACCCCGACAACGCCACGGCCCCCGAGCGCCGTGCTGTGGTGCTTGGTGCAGACACGGCAGTGGTGCTCGAGGGGCGTATTCTGGGTAAACCGCAAAGCCGCGAAGATGCCTTGGCCATGCTGGCTGATCTGGCTGGCCGCGAGCACCAGGTGCTGACCGCCGTCGCTTTGACCGATGGCCTGCGCGTGCGCAGCCTGTGCGTGGCCAGCAGCGTGCATTTTCGCCCGATCGGTGCCGACGAAGCGCAACGTTACTGGGCTAGCGGCGAGCCGGCGGACAAGGCAGGCGGTTATGCCATCCAGGGCCTGGGTGCGGTGTTCGTCACCGGCCTGGCCGGCAGCTATTCGGCAGTGGTCGGTTTGCCGCTGTGTGAAACCGCAGAATTGCTCGGCCAGTTTGGCATTGCCTGCTGGCAGCCGCTCGTGCCTGCAACAGAGGTAACAAACCCGCGGTAGCCAGCTCTGCCTTCGCCATCCATCATTACAAGAAACTTTTGACGAGAGCCTGCCATGAGTGAAGAGATCCTGATCAACATCACCCCGATGGAGTCACGCGTGGCGGTGGTGGAAAACGGGGTGCTGCAGGAAGTGCACGTCGAGCGCACTCAGCGCCGTGGCATCGTCGGCAATATCTACAAGGGCAAGGTGGTGCGTGTGCTGCCAGGCATGCAGGCCGCCTTCGTCGACATTGGCCTGGAACGCGCGGCGTTCATCCATGCTTCGGAAATTTCCCAGCGCGAAGGCTCGGCGGTCGAGAACATCACGGCGCTGGTGCACGAGGGCCAGGCGCTGGTGGTACAAGTGACCAAGGACCCGATTGGCACCAAAGGCGCGCGCCTGACCACGCAGTTGTCGATCCCTTCGCGTTATCTGGTGTACATGCCGCGCAGCAGCCACGTTGGCATTTCCCTGAAGATCGAAGATGAAGCCGAGCGTGAGCGCCTCAAGCAGGTGGTCAGCAACTGCATGGAGAGCGAGAACATCAAGGATGCCGGCGGGTTCATCCTGCGCACTGCCGCCGAAGGCGCGCGGGCCGAGGAAATCCTGCAGGACATCCGCTACCTGCGCCGCCTGTGGGAGCAGATCGGCAGCCAGATCAAGACCTGCGGTGCACCGACGGTCATCTACGAAGACCTGGGCCTGGCCCTGCGAACCCTGCGGGACCTGGTCAACCCGAAGATCGAGAAGATCCGCATCGACTCGCGGGAAACCTTCCAGAAAACCATGCAGTTCGTGAGCGAACTCATGCCGGAAATCGCCGACCGCCTCGAACACTACCCTGGCGAGCGGCCGATCTTCGATCTGTATGGCGTCGAGGACGAAATACAGCGCGCGCTGGAGCGCAAGGTGCCGCTCAAGTCGGGTGGCTATCTGGTGGTCGACCCGGCCGAGGCGATGACCACCATCGACGTCAACACCGGGGCTTTCGTTGGGCATCGCAACCTTGAAGAAACCATCTTCAAGACCAACCTCGAGGCCGCTACCGCCATCGCCCGGCAGCTGCGCCTGCGCAACATCGGCGGCATCATCATCATCGACTTCATCGACATGGAAGATGAAGAGCACCAGCGCCAGGTTCTGCGCACCCTGGAAAAACAGCTGGAACGCGACCATGCCAAGACCAACATCATCGGCATCACTGAGCTGGGCCTGGTGCAGATGACCCGCAAGCGCACGCGCGAAAGCCTGGAGCAGGTGCTGTGCGAGCCCTGCCTGGCTTGCCAGGGGCGTGGCAAGCTGAAAACCCCCGAGACCATCTGTTACGAAATTTTCCGCGAGATCCTGCGTGAGGCCCGTGCTTACCAGGCCGAAGGCTACCGTGTGCTGGCCAACCAGAAGGTGGTTGACCGCCTGCTGGACGAAGAGTCGGGCAACGTTGCCGAACTGGAAGCCTTCATCGGTAGAACCATTCGCTTCCAGGTCGAGTCGATGTATTCGCAGGAACAATACGACGTGGTGCTGCTCTGAGGCCCTCAGCAACACGTCGCTGCCTCGTCGCGCTGGCGAAACCCGTGCGACGGGCCATCATGGATAAACGACTTGGAGGGCCACGGCCATGGGACGTCTGACCCGCGTTCTTGTTGCCTTGACCCGTTGGGGGCTGGGCATATGCGCCTTGTTGGCGGTATTGGTGGCGCTGTATGTCAGCCTCGGCCGTGCATTGATACCCCTGGTAGCCGAGTACCGTGCCGACGTGCAGAGCAAGGCCGAGCAAGCGCTTGGCATGCCGGTACATGTGGGCGCCCTGGAGGGGCGCTGGAGCGGCCTGGCGCCGGTATTGCGGGTGCGCGACCTGCAACTGGGCGAAGGTGCCAAGGCGTTGCGCCTGGATGAGGTCATGGTCGTGCCTGATGTATGGGCCAGCCTGCTGGCGCGTGAGGTACGCCTGTCGCGTATCCAGCTCGGTGGCCTGCAATTGATCGTGCGCGAGAACGGGCAGGGCGCCTGGAACCTTGAGGGCCTGCCGCAGCAGGACGATACGCCGCTGAACCCTGCCGAGTTGCTGCAGCGCCTGCGCCAACTGGGCCGCGTCGATGTGTTCGACAGCCAGGTCACCGTGCACCCGTGGCAGCGTGACCCGCTGACCCTGACGTATGTGAGTGCCGGCTTGCAGGCCGGCCCCTCGCGGCAGGCCCTGGACCTGCGGGCGACGCTGCCCGATGGCCAGCCCCTGGCGATGAACCTGCGCAGTCGTGTTTCTGCCGAGGCTTGGCGTGACGGCCAGGTCGAGGCCTACCTGAGCCTGCCGCAAAGCGACTGGTCGCAGTGGTTGCCGCCCAGCCTGCTGGGCCAATGGCATGCCGACGCACTGCGTGCAGGCGGCGAGTTCTGGGTCGATTGGGGCGAGGGGCAGTTGCAGAAGGCCGTGGTGCGGCTCAATGCCCCTGAGCTCAAAGGCGCCTACAGCGGGCGCAAGGCCGCCATGTTGAGCAACCTGGCCATGGGCGCCTGGTTCCAGCGTCGCGACCAGGGCTTCGACGTTGTGGTCGACTCGCTGGCCATGGACCTCGGTAAAAGCCGTTGGGAGACGCACCTGCAGGTGCAGCAGCGCCCCGGTGAGCAGGCGGCCGATGAGAGCTGGCAGGTGCAGGCCGACCGGCTCGACCTCACGCCCCTGACCCCGCTGATCGAGGCCCTGGCACCGCTACCCGACGCGGCCATGGCGGCGGTCACTGGCCTGAAGGTGACCGGTGGTCTGCGCAACGTGCGGCTGCAGGCCCGGCCCAAGGCCGAAGGCGACCAGCGCCTGCAGTTCGAGGCCAACCTGGACAAGGTCGGTTTCAATGCTTATCACAGTGCCCCGGCTGCGGGTAACGTCAGCGGCAGTATCAGTGGCGACCTGGGCCACGGCGAGCTGCGCCTGGACACTGAAGCCTTCATGCTTCACTTGTACCCGATCTTCGCCAAACCCTGGCACTACCAGAAGGCCAACGCGCGCTTGACCTGGGTGCTGGACAAGCAGGGCTTCACCCTTGTCGCGCCCTACCTGAAGGTGCTGGGCGAAGAAGGCAAGATTGCCGGCGATTTCCTGATTCGCCTGCTGTTCGAGGAAGGCCGCGAGGACTACATGGACCTGCGCGTCGGCCTGACCGACGGCGATGGCCGTTATACCGCCAAGTATCTGCCCGAAGTGCTCAGCCCGGCCCTCGACGAGTGGCTGCGCAGCGCAATCGTCAAGGGCGCGGTGGACGAAGGCTATTTCCAGTACCAGGGCTCGCTGAACCATGGCGCGGCGCCAGAGGCACGCAGTATCAGCCTGTTCTTCAAGGTGCATGACGCCGCACTGGACTTCCAGCCGGGCTGGCCGCAAGTCCAGCATGTGGATGGCGACGTCTTCATCGAGGACAGCGGCGTGCGGGTCAAGGCCCGGCGCGGGGTGCTGCTGGACACCCAGGTCAGTGACGTCGACGTCGACATCCCGCATGTCGACGAGGGCCAGCAGAGCCACCTGTTCCTGACGGGCAATTTCGATGGCAGCCTGGGTGATGGCCTGAAGATCCTCAAGCAAGCGCCCATCGGCACCGGTGAGATCTTCGCCGATTGGGAGGGTGAAGGGCCGCTGAAGGGTAAGCTCAAGCTCGATATCCCGCTGGCTCACGGGCAGCGGCCCAAAGTGCAGGTAGACTTCGCCACCCATGACGCGCGCCTGAAGGTCGCCCCGCCCACCCTTGAGCTGAGCCGCTTGAAAGGTGACTTCAGCTTCGATTTCGACAAAGGCCTCAGCGGCAAGGGCATCAGCCTGCAGGCCTTCGGCAAGCCCGTCACGGCGCAGATAACGGCCGAGGGCCAACCTGGGCAGATGCAGACCCGCATCGATGCCAATGGCCAGGTAGCGCTCAAGGCGTTGACCGACTGGCTGCAGTTCAAGCAAGCCCTGCCGGCTTCCGGCGACCTGCCTTACCAGTTGCAACTGAGCCTGGGCAGCCGCGACAATCGTTTGAGCGTCAACTCCAACCTCAAGGGGCTGGCGGTCGATTTGCCAGCGCCATTCGGCAAGGCGGCCGCGGAAACCCGCGACAGCCGCTTCAGCATGACGCTACAGGGCCCGGAGCGGCGTTTCGACGCCGGCTACGGTGACCTTGCCCGTGCTGCCTACGCCGCGCCGGCCGACAAGCTCGGCCAAGGCCGGGGCGAGTTGTTGCTGGGCACCGGTGACGCCCAACTGCCCGCTGCACAGGGCCTGCGCGTGCGTGGGCGCCTCGAAACGCTGGACCTGGCCCCTTGGCAACAGCAGGCCTCACGGCTGGGCGGAGACGACCCAGGTGGCAGTGCGCGGCAGATGCTGCAAAGCGTGGACCTGAGCATTGGCCAGCTCAAGGCGTTTGGCACCGAGCTGAACCAGGCCCTGGTACGGTTGAGCCGAGGCGGCCCCGCCTGGGACCTGCGCCTCGACAGCCAGGAAGTCATCGGCGATGCCCGCGTGCCGGATGCCAAGGGTGCGCCGATGGTCGTGCGCCTGCAGACGCTGCGGCTGCCAGCGCCCAGCCCTGCGGAAAAACAAGCCCAGGAGCGCGCCGAAGATGGGCCGGACCCGCTTGCCACCTTCGACCCACGCAAAGTCCCGGCGCTGGACCTGAGCATCGACAAGCTGTACCGCGGTGACGACCTGTTCGGCAGCGCTTCGATCAAGCTGCGGCCCACTGCACGCGGGGTTGCCGCCAGCGATATCGCTCTTGACTTCAAGGGCCTGCGCATTGGCGGTGGCGGTGGCTGGGAGGGCGAAACGGGCAAGACCAGCAGCTGGTACAAAGGCCGCCTGCAAGGCAAGAACCTGGGCGACGTGCTCAAGGCCTGGGGCTTTGCCCCGACCGTCACCAGCCGCGACTTCCGCCTGGACGTGGACGGCCGCTGGCCAGGCTCGCCGGCTGCCGTCAGCCTGACGCGCTTCTCGGGCAGCATGGACGCGGCGTTGCGGTCTGGCCAGTTCGTCGAGGTCGATGGCAGTGCCCAGGCGTTGCGGGTCTTTGGCCTGCTCAACTTCAATTCGATTGGCCGACGCCTGCGGTTGGACTTCTCCGACCTGTTCGACAAAGGCCTGGCCTATGACCGTGTCAAAGGCCTGCTGGCGGCCAGCAATGGTGTGTACGTGACCCGCGAACCGATCACCATGACCGGCCCGTCGAGCAGCTTCGAGCTGGAGGGCACGTTGGACCTGGTACGTGACCAGGTCAATGCCAACCTGCAGGTGAGCCTGCCGGTGACCAACAACCTGCCGCTGGCCGCGTTGATCGTGGGGGCGCCAGCCGTGGGCGGGGCGTTGTTCCTGGTCGACCGGCTGATCGGTGACCGCGTCTCGCGTTTTGCCAGCGTGCATTACCGTGTCGAAGGGCCGTGGAAAGAGCCTAGAATCACCTTTGTGAAACCCTTCGAGAAATAGTGCCAGGAGTGCCCATGAAGGCAGCGGTGATCCAGATGGTCAGCCAGGACGACGTGCTGGCCAACCTGCAGCGTGCCGGTGCCTTGCTGGAGCAGGCTGCACAGGGTGGTGCGCGGCTGGCGGTGCTGCCGGAAAACTTCGCTGCCATGGGCCGCAAGGACGCCGCTGCCATCGGCCGAGCCGAGGCATCGGGGAACGGGCCTATCCTGCCATGGTTGAAACGTACCGCCCGCGACCTCAGGTTATGGATAGTCGCCGGTACCATGCCCTTGCCACCGGTCGGCCAGCCCGACGCAAAGGCACATGCCTGCTCGCTGCTGATCGATGAGCACGGTGAAGTGGCTGCGCGCTATGACAAGCTGCACTTGTTCGACGTGGACGTTGCCGATAACCGCGGCCGCTACCGTGAATCGGATGATTTTGCCCATGGCGCACACGTGGTGGTGGCGGACACGCCGGTCGGGCAGCTGGGGTTGAGCGTATGTTACGACTTGCGTTTCCCAGAGTTGTACAGCGCGTTGCGTGCCGCTGGCGCGGAACTGATCAGCGCACCGGCGGCGTTCACTGCGGTAACCGGCGCAGCACACTGGGACGTGCTGGTGCGCGCCCGGGCCATCGAGACCCAGTGCTACCTGTTGGCGGCAGCGCAGGGCGGTACCCACCCAGGCCCACGGGAAACCCATGGCCATGCGGCGATCGTCGACCCTTGGGGGCGGATCGTGGCACAACAGGCGCAAGGCGAAGCGGTATTGCTTGCCGAGCGCGACATTGAAGAACAGGCGTCCATCCGGGCGCGCATGCCGGTGGTATCGCACCGGCGCTTTTTTTCGCAGGACGCATTGCGGCCTGCGCCCACCTTGGAGTGACTATGAGCCAGATGTTATCCACCGTCAGTGAGCAGCTCCTGGCCCCAGGCGGCTTGACCCTGGACAGCCTGCAAAGCGTGCTCGGTGAATTGGCCGGCCCCGGCATCGACGCTGCCGACCTGTATTTCCAGGGCCAGATTTCGGAAACCTGGGCGCTGGAAGACGGCATCGTCAAAGAGGGCAGCTTCAACCTGGACCAAGGCGTGGGCGTGCGTGCCCAGTCCGGTGAAAAGACCGGCTTCGCCTACAGCAATGCCATCAACCTTGAAGCGCTGACGTCGGCCGCGCGCGCCGCGCGTTCGATTTCCCGCGCCGGGCAGAACGGCACCGTGCAGGCCTTCCGCAGCCCGTCAGTGACCGCGCTGTATGCGGCGGACAACCCGCTCGATGTACTCAGCCGTGCCGAAAAGGTCGAGTTGCTGAAGCGTGTCGATGCCGCGACCCGCGCGCTTGACCCGCGTATCCAGCAGGTCAGCGTGAGCATGGCCGGGGTCTGGGAGCGCATCCTCATCGCTGCAGCGGACGGCAGCCTGGCTGCAGATGTGCGGCCGCTGGTGCGTTTCAATGTGAGCGTCATCGTTGAGCAGAACGGCCGTCGCGAACGCGGCGGGCAGGGTGGTGGCGGGCGTACCGACTACCGTTTCTTCACCGAAGAGCGGGTCATGGGCTACGCCCGTGAGGCGCTGCGCCAGGCCCTGGTGAACCTCGAAGCGATCCCGGCGCCGGCCGGTACCTTGCCAGTGGTGCTGGGCTCGGGATGGTCGGGCGTGCTGCTGCACGAGGCGGTCGGCCATGGCCTGGAAGGTGACTTCAACCGCAAGGGCAGCTCGGCGTTCAGTGGCCGGGTTGGCGAGAAAGTGGCGTCGAGCCTGTGCACCATCGTCGATGACGGCACCCTGGAAGGCCGCCGCGGTTCGCTGAGCGTGGATGACGAAGGTACGCCGACCGAGTGCACCACCCTGATCGAGAACGGTGTGCTCAAGGGCTACATGCAGGACAAGCTGAACGCGCGGCTGATGGGCATGGCAGTGACCGGCAATGGTCGCCGCGAATCCTACGCTCACCTGCCGATGCCACGCATGACCAACACCTACATGCGTGCCGGCGAAAGCGACCCGCAGGAAATCATCGCCTCGGTGAAGAAGGGCATCTACTGCGCCAACCTCGGGGGTGGCCAGGTGGACATCACCAGCGGCAAGTTCGTGTTTTCGACCAGCGAGGCCTACCTGATCGAAGACGGCAAGATTACCGCACCGGTGAAGGGCGCGACCTTGATTGGCAATGGTCCGGAGGCGATGAGCCGGGTGTCGATGGTCGGCAACGACCTGGCGCTGGACAGCGGGGTAGGGACGTGCGGCAAGGACGGGCAATCGGTGCCGGTCGGGGTTGGGCAGCCGACGCTGAAGCTGGATGCGATCACCGTGGGCGGTACCGGCGCGTGATGGCCTTTGGGGCCATTGTGGGGGCGGGCTTGCCCGCGAACACCGGCGAAGCCGGTGCCGGGCACCGCGTCGCCTGCTTCGCGGGCACGCCCGCTCCCGCAGGGCCTCAGCCTGTCAGCGCAACCCGCGCTGCAACTCGTCGAGGTCGCGGATGTACTTGAACACCTTGCGCGCGGCGGCCGGCGGTTTGTTCCGCGCCTTCTCGTGCTGGGCATGGCGCACCAGCGAACGCAGTTGCTGGCGATCGGTGTCGGGGTATTCGTTGACGAAGCGTTCAAGGTCTTCGTCGTTACCGTCGATCAACCGGTCGCGCCAGCGTTCCAGGCCGTGGAAGCGTTCGTTGTACTGGCGAGTCGAGCTGTCCATCTGCTCGAGCAGGGCATGGATGGCATCCAGGTCCTGCACGCGCATCAGCTTGCCGACGAACGACATGTGGCGTTTACGCGCACCATGAGCCGTGTGCTTGCTGGCCTCGGCCAGGGCCTTGCGCAGCTCGTCGGTCAACGGCAGGCGGGCCAGGGTATCGGCCTTGAGCGTAGTCAGGCGCTCGCCGAGTTCGACCAGCGCATGCAGCTCGCGCTTGATCTGGGTTTTGCTTTTTTCGCCGTCGAAGGCGTCGTCGTTTGAATCAACCATGGTGGCAGTCCGCTAGAAATCGCCGCCATGATAACCAGTCGGGGGCCGCTTGTCCGGCCCGGTCGTAGAATGACCCTCGCCGAACGCAGAATTTGAGTGGAGAGAACCATGAGTGCAGTCCAGAGCGTAGGTCCGAAAGACCTGCCAGCATTGCAAGAGCAGGTCGAGGCGATCATCGCCGAAGCGCGCCGCCAAGGGGCCAGTGCCTGCGAAGTGGCCGTGTCGCTGGAGCAGGGCCTGTCCACCACGGTACGTCAGCGCGAGGTCGAAACGGTTGAATTCAACCGCGACCAGGGCTTTGGCATCACCCTCTATGTTGGCCAGCGCAAAGGCTCGGCCAGTACCTCGGCCAGTGGCCCGGAGGCGATCCGGGAAACCGTCGCGGCAGCGCTGGCCATTGCCAGGCACACCTCCGAGGACGACTGTTCGGGCCTGGCGGACGCGGCGTTGATGGCCCGGGAAATTCCGGACCTGGACCTGTATCACGACTGGGCTCTCGAGCCCGAGAAAGCCATCGAGATGGCCTTGGCGTGCGAAGCGGCGGCGTTCGATGCCGACCCGCGCATCCTCAATGCCGATGGCACCACCCTCAACACCCACCAGGGCTGCCGCGTGTATGGCAACAGCCACGGGTTCATCGGTGCTTACGCCTCGACCCGGCACAGCCTGAGCTGCGTGATGATCGCTGAAGGCGACGGGCAGATGCAGCGCGATTACTGGTATGACGTCAACCGCCAGGGCAACCTGCTGGCCGACCCGCGCAGCATTGGTGTGCGGGCCGCGCAGCGGGCCGCCAGCCGCCTCGGCGCGCGCCCGGTGCCAACCTGCGAAGTGCCGGTGCTGTTTTCCGCAGAACTGGCAGGCGGTTTGTTCGGCAGCTTCCTGTCGGCGATTTCCGGCGGCAATCTGTACCGCAAGTCGTCGTTCCTCGAAGGCAGCATCGGCCAGCGCCTGTTCCCGTCCTGGCTGACCCTCGACGAGCGCCCGCACATTCCGCGCGCGCTGGCCAGTGCAGCGTTCGACGCCGACGGCCTGGCGACCTACGCCAAACCGTTCGTCGACAAAGGCGAGCTGGTGTCGTATCTGCTGGGTACCTATTCGGGGCGCAAGCTGGGCTTGCCCAGCACGGCCAACGCGGGGGGTGTACACAACCTGTTCGTCAGCCACGGCGTCGAGGACCAGGCTGCCCTGATCCGGCGTATGGGGCGTGGGCTTTTGGTGACCGAGCTGATGGGCCATGGCCTGAACATGGTGACGGGTGATTACTCCCGTGGGGCAGCGGGTTTCTGGGTCGAGAATGGTGAAATCCAGCATGCGGTGCAGGAAGTGACGATTGCCGGCAACATGAAGGATATGTTCCAGCAGATTGTCGCGATTGGCAGCGATCTTGAAACCCGCAGCAATATCCACACCGGGTCGGTGCTGATCGAGCGGATGACTGTGGCAGGTAGCTGATTCATTGCCTGTACCGGCCCATTCGCGGGCTCGCCCGCTCCCACAGCTTGAAGCCTATGCAATCCCCTGTGGGAGCGGGCAAGCCCGCGAAGAGGCCGGTACCGGCAATAAAGAATTTCAGTGGAATACAAGACCCGGCCCTCGCGCCGGGTTTTTTCTTTCATCAGCTCCCCTTGAAGTGATTCTATTTATCAATTAATAATGAATATCATTATCCAGTAGCTCGGCGATGATGTTCATGAATTCCGTCCTCCGCGAACTGCCCTACCTGGAAAACTGGCGCTGGCTCAGCCGCCGGATCCGCTGCGCGCTCGAACCTGACGAGCCGCGCCTGATCGAGCACTACCTGGCCGAAGGCCGTTACCTGGTGTGCTGTACCGAAACCTCGCCATGGACGGTGGCGTTGACCTCCTTCCGCCTGCTGCTCGACACCGCCTGCGACCGCATGTTGCCCTGGTACTGGCGCTGCCTGTGCCTGGACCAGGCCTGGCGGCCGTTGCTGGACCTGCGCAACCTCGACCGCCAGGCCCAGAACCAGCGTTGGCAGCCCTACGCCATTCAGTTGGCGAACTGCAGCCTGCTGCCGTCGATTTCTCCCGATGAACTGATGCAAGGATTTGATGATGAGTGATACCCGTATCGAGCGCGACAGCATGGGTGAATTGCAGGTGCCGGCCCAAGCCCTGTATGGCGCCCAGACCCAGCGCGCGGTCGACAATTTCCCGATCAGCGGCCAGCGCATGCCGGCCCAGTTCATTCGTGCCTTGCTGCTGGCCAAAGCGGCTGCGGCCAAGGCCAACGTAGAGCTGGAGCAACTGTCCGCCGGCCAGGGGCAGGCCATCGTCAAGGCGGTGGAACAGCTGCTGGCGCAGGACTACATCCAGCACTTCCCGGTCGACGTGTTTCAGACAGGCTCGGGCACCAGCTCGAACATGAACGCGAACGAGGTGATCGCCACCCTGGCCAGCCGTGTGCTCGGCGAGCCGGTCAATGCCAACGACCACGTCAATTGCGGCCAGAGCAGCAACGACATCATTCCCACCACCATTCACGCCAGCGCTGCCCTCGCCGTGCATGAGCAGCTGTTACCTGCCCTGGCGCACCTGGTGCAGGTGATCGAGGCCAAGTCCAGGCAGGTGCATCAGTACGTGAAAACCGGCCGTACCCACCTGATGGATGCAATGCCCGTGCGCCTGAGCCAGGTGCTGGACGGTTGGGCAGCGCAGATCGAAGGTGCCAAGGCGCACATCGAAGCCACCCTGCCAAGCCTGCAGGCGCTGGCCCAGGGCGGCACCGCAGTGGGCACCGGCATCAATGCCCACCCGCAGTTCGCTGCCGCTTTCGCGCGCCAGCTCAGCGGCCTGACCCAGGTCCAGTTCACGCCGGGGCACAACCTGTTTGCCCTGATCGGTTCGCAGGATACCGCGGTAGCCCTGTCCGGCCAGCTCAAGACCACAGCGGTGGCACTGATGAAGATTGCCAACGACCTGCGCTGGATGAACTCGGGCCCTCTGGCCGGCCTTGGGGAAATCGAACTGCAGGGTCTGCAGCCGGGCTCTTCGATCATGCCAGGCAAGGTCAACCCGGTCATCCCGGAGGCTACGGCCATGGTCGCCGCGCAGGTCATCGGCAACGACGCCACCATCGCCGTGGCCGGGCAGTCGGGCAACTTCGAACTGAACGTGATGTTGCCGCTGATCGCACGCAACCTGCTGGAGAGCATCGAGTTGATGGCCAACGTCAGCCGCCTGCTGGCCGACAAAGCCATTGCCAGCTTCAAGGTCAACGAGGGCAAGCTGAAGGAGGCGCTGGCGCGCAACCCGATCCTGGTCACTGCACTGAACCCGATCATCGGCTACCTGAAGGCCGCTGAAATTGCCAAGACCGCCTACCAGCAAGGTCGCCCGATCATTGATGTCGCCCTGGAGCATACCGACCTGTCGCGGGACCAGCTGGAAACGCTGCTGGACCCGGAAAAACTCACCGCTGGCGGCATCTGACACTGCCTTACCGCCGAGGAAACAGACATGCAGCACTGGAAACGCACCATGGAACTGGCCAACCGCCTGTTCGAACAAGGCGAGCTGGTCGATGCCCGGGAACATTACCTGCAAGCCCTGGCCCTGGCCCAGGTGCTGTTCGAGCGCTGGCATGACGTCGACGAAGCGGTGGCTGCCCTGGTCGTCGCTCACCATAACCTGGCCGACCTGCACCTGCGCCTGAACCAGCCGCATGAAAGTGCCGATTACCTCTGTGCCGCGCACCAGTGGCTGCTACAGGCCAGCCAGCAAGCCCGCTTGCCACAGGCGCTGCGGGACGCAGCCCTGCGCCACAGTGGGCGTACCTACACCGAACTGCTCGGTTTCATCGCGGAGTACGGCCAGTACCCGCGTACCGAACGCCTGCTCAACCGCCACAACATCGGCGCCAGCGAACTCGCTGCCCCGGCCGGCGTGGTACCCAGTACTCAAGCCTACGGAATTCACTGACATGCCCCATACCTTGCCTGCTTTGCCTTACGCCTACGACGCGCTGGAGCCGCACATCGACGCGCAGACCATGGAGATCCACCACACCAGGCACCACCAGACTTACGTCAATGGCCTCAACGCCGCCGTCGAAGGCACCGAGTGGGCTGAATGGCCAGTCGAAAAACTGGTCGCTGCGGTCGGGGACTTGCCGGAGCGGCTGCGTGGCGCCGTGACCAACCACGGTGGCGGTCACGCCAACCACAGCCTGTTCTGGACCGTGATGTCGCCGCAGGGCGGGGGTGAGCCCACGGGCGAGCTGGCACAAGCCATCACCACGCAACTGGGCGGTTTCGACGCGTTCAAGGAAGCCTTCACCAAGGCCGCCCTGACCCGCTTCGGCAGCGGCTGGGCCTGGCTCAGCGTAACGCCGCAGAAAACCCTGGTCGTGGAAAGCAGCGGCAACCAGGACAGCCCACTGATGCATGGCAACACGCCGATTCTCGGGTTGGACGTGTGGGAGCATGCGTATTACCTGAAATACCAGAACCGCCGCCCGGAATACATTGGTGCCTTCTACAACGTCATCGACTGGGCGCAAGTGCAACACCGCTATCTCGAAGCCCTGAAGTGAGTCGAACCGGTATGCGCTCAGAGGTCATGTCGGTCAGCAGTGTGCGCCTGTTTCGCCAGGCGCTGGGTGCCTTGCTGTTGCTGGCGGGTACCGCGCTGCTGGCGGCGCGCGGTCTTGCCTGGCTGGACTTGGCGCCGCGCATGCTGCGCGCCCTGGAGGGCGGCGCTTTGTGTGCGCTGGGCACGGCGCTGGGCGCAGTACCGGTGCTGGTCATTCGTAACATGCCGGTGGCGTTGGCCGACACCTTGCTGGGCTTCGGCGCCGGGGTCATGCTGGCGGCTACGGCATTTTCATTGATCATGCCCGGGCTGGATGCGGCCCAGGCCATCGGCTTCAGCCCATGGGGTGCGGGTGGCTTGATCAGCTTCGGCTTGATGTTCGGCGCGTTGTGCCTGTTCCTTATCGACCTCAAGGTCTCCAACGCCTCGCCGCAAGCGCTGGTTGGCAGTGCGCAGCAGCCGGTGATCGCCGCGCGAATCTGGCTATTCGTCATTGCCATCA
The DNA here is from genome assembly GCF_947311875.1 of Pseudomonas sp. PARCl1. NCBI lineage: Bacteria > Pseudomonadati > Pseudomonadota > Gammaproteobacteria > Pseudomonadales > Pseudomonadaceae > Pseudomonas > Pseudomonas sp. PARCl1. Next base: position 17,877 of record NZ_CAMZMX010000022.1, on the reverse strand, counting down.
TTGCCCACAACATTCCCGAAGGCATGGCGATTGGTGTGTCAGCCGGGGGTGGCATGGCTGACGCAGACAGCCTGGCCATGGGCATCGCGTTGCAGGATGTGCCCGAGGGGCTGGTGATTGCCCTGGTGTTGGCAGGGGCGGGCATGCCGCGCTTCAAGGCGTTCATGATCGGCGCGGCTTCGGGGTTGGTCGAGCCTGTGGCTGCGGTGATCTGTGCCTGGCTGGTGAATGTCGCCGAATTGCTGCTGCCCCTGGGGCTCGCCTGCGCAGCCGGCGCGATGCTGCTGGTGGTAACCCAGGAAGTCATCCCCGAATCGCGCAGCAACGGCCATCACCGCCTGGCCAGCCTGGGGCTGTGCATCGGCTTTTGCCTGATGATGGTGATGGATACCGCGCTGTCCTGATCTTTGGTCAGGTTGAAGGGGTGCACACTGTGGGCGCGGTGCAGGGCTTGGAGGCTTACTCGCCTTCGTCGAAGTAGTTGTTGATCAACTCGACCAGCGCGTCCATGGCATCGTTGTCCTGCTCACCCTCGGTATGCAGGTGCACCTGGGTACCCTTGCCAGCCGCCAGCATCATCACGGCCATGATGCTTTTGCCGTCTACCAGTTTGTCCGGCGCGCGGCCGACCCGCACCTGGCAGGGAAAGCGGCCGGCCACGCCGACGAACTTCGCTGCCGCCCGGGCATGCAGGCCCAGCTTGTTGATGATGGTGATTTCGCGGGCGGGCATCGTGGGGCGGATCCTTGGGCTAGAGGTCGCGGTGGCGGACCTGGACGTTTTTCAGGGACTGTTGCAGCAACTGGCCGAGGCGTTCGGTGATGTACACCGAACGATGGTGGCCGCCGGTGCAGCCAATGGCAATGGTCACGTAGGCACGGTTACTGGCTGCGAAGCGGGGTAGCCACTTGAGCAGGTAGCTGGAAATATCGTTGAACATGTCCTCGACGTCTGGCTGCGCGGCCAGGTAGTCGATCACCGGCTGTTCCAGGCCGGAGTGCTCACGCAATTCGGGCTTCCAGTAGGGGTTGGGCAGGCAGCGTACGTCGAACACCAGATCGGCATCGACCGGCATGCCGCGTTTGAAGCCGAATGACTCGACCAGGAATGCGGTACCAGGCTCGGGCTTGTTGAGCAGGCGCAACTTGATCGTGTCACGCAACTGGTAGAGGTTCAGGCTGGTGGTGTCGATCTTCAGGTCGGCCAGGTCGGCAATCGGCCCCAGCAGTTCGCTCTCCACGCGGATGGCCTCTGCCAGCGAGCGGTCGGCGTTGGTCAGCGGGTGGCGGCGGCGGGTTTCTGAAAACCGCTTGAGCAGGGTATCTTCATCGGCATCCAGGTACAGCACATCGCACTGGATGTGGCGGGCACGGGCGTCGGCTAGCAGCTCGGGGAAGCGCGACAGGTGGCTGGGCAGGTTGCGGGCGTCGATCGACACTGCCACTTTCGGCTGCAGCAGTTCGGTGTTGATCAGTGCATTTTCCGCGAGCTGCGGCAGCAGCCCGGCGGGCAGGTTGTCAATGCAATAGAAACCGTTGTCTTCCAGGACGTCGAGGGCGGTGCTCTTGCCGGAGCCAGACCGGCCGCTGACGATGATCAGGCGCATGTTCAGTGCTCGTTCTGTACGTCCAGGACAACCTGGTACAAGGCCTCGTTGCTGGTGGCCGAACGCAAGCGATCACGCACGTCCTTGCGGTCGAGCATGCTGGCGATCTGGCGCAGCAGTTCCAGGTGGGCATCGGTGGCGGCTTCAGGGACCAGCAGGACGAACAGCAAGTCTACCGGCGCGCCATCGATGGCATCGTAATCGATGGGTGCTTCCAGGTGCAGCAGGGCGCTGACTGGCGCGGAGCAGCCTTCAAGCCGGCAGTGCGGAATGGCGATGCCATTGCCGAAACCGGTTGAACCGAGTTTTTCCCGGGCGACCAGCTTTTCGAAGACGACTTGCATCTCCAGTTCCGGCACTTGTTCGGCGATGATGGTGGCGACCTTTTCCAGGGCGCGCTTCTTACTGCCGCCCGGCACGTTCACGAGGGAACGGCCGGGGGTCAGGATGGTTTCAAGTCGGATCATGGATGAGGGGGATCAGCGGGCAGCTGCACCTTGCAGCAGGCTTTGCTGTTTTTCCTTGTGTTTTTTCAGTTGGCGGTCGAGCTTGTCGGCCAAGGCATCGATCGCTGCATACATATCTTCGTGTTCGGCGTTTGCTACCACTTCGCCGCCGGGAATCTGCAGGGTCGCCTCGACCTTCTGCTGCAGCTTCTCGACCTTCATGATGACCTGCACGTTGGTGATCTTGTCGAAGTGACTTTCCACGCGGGCGAGCTTTTCGAGCACGTAATCGCGCAGTGGCTGGGTGACTTCTACATGCTGTCCACTGATATTGACTTGCATACAGCTTCTCCTTTGTTGCCCGTGCATAAAGAGGCAGGTTTTGCACCTGCCCCGCAAACGCTATGGCAGATCTCAGGGGCTACATCAGTCGCTTGCGCTCACTCGACGGTGCGATGCCGAGAGACTCGCGGTACTTGGCGACGGTGCGGCGGGCCACCTGGATGCCTTGTGCCTCCAGTAAACCAGCGATCTTGCTGTCACTCAATGGCTTTTTCTGATTTTCCGCTGCAACCAGTTTCTTGATGATCGCGCGGATCGCTGTAGACGAGCATTCTCCGCCTTCGGAGGTGCTGACGTGGCTGGAGAAAAAGTATTTCAGTTCGTAGATGCCGCGGGGCGTGTGCATGTATTTCTGCGTGGTCACCCGGGAAATGGTCGACTCGTGCATGCCCACCGCTTCGGCAATGTCATGCAGCACCAGCGGTTTCATCGCTTCGTCGCCATGATCGAGGAAGCCGCGCTGATGCTCGACGATCTGCGTGGCGACTTTCATCAGGGTTTCGTTGCGGCTTTGCAGGCTCTTGATGAACCAGCGCGCCTCCTGCAGTTGGTTGCGCATGAAGGTGTTGTCGGCACTGGTGTCGGCGCGGCGCACGAAGCCGGCGTATTGAGCGTTCACGCGCAGGCGCGGGATGGCTTCCTGGTTCAGTTCCACCAGCCAGCGGTCGCTGTCCTTGCGCACGATCACGTCCGGTACCACGTACTCGGGCTCGCTGGACTCGATCTGCGAACCCGGGCGCGGGTTGAGGCTTTGCACCAGTTCGATCACCTGGCGCAGTTCGTCTTCCTTGATTTTCATGCGCCGCATGAGCTGGCTGTAGTCGCGGCTGCCGAGCAAGTCGATGAAATCGCAGACCAGCCGTTTCGCCTCGTTCAGCCACGGCGTGCTGGCAGGCAGTTGGCGCAGTTGCAGCAACAGGCACTCGCCAAGGGTGCGTGCCGCGACGCCTGCCGGTTCGAACTGCTGAATGCGGTGCAGCACCGCTTCGACTTCGTCCAGCTCGATATCCAGCTCCGGGTCGAAGCCAGCGCAGATTTCTTCGAGGGTGTCTTCCAGGTAGCCCTGGCCGTTGATGCTGTCGATCAGGGTCACGGCGATCAGGCGGTCGGTATCCGACATCGGCGCCAGGTTCAGTTGCCACAGCAGGTGGCTTTGCAGGCTTTCGCCGGCCGATGTCCGCGTGGTGAAGTCCCACTCGTCGTCATCGTTGCTCGGCAGGCTGCTGGCGCTGGTCTGGTAGATGTCTTCCCAGGCGGTGTCGACCGGCAGCTCGTTGGGGATACGCTCGCTCCATTCACCGTCTTCGAGGTTGTCGGCACTGACCGTGATTTCCTGGAAGCTGTTGTCCTGAACGTCGGCGGCCGGCTTGTTCTCGGCGTTGTCGGCCATCGGGTCGCTGTTGTCGAAGTCGTCGCCGTCTTCCTGGCGTTCGAGCATCGGGTTCGACTCCAGCGCCTCCTGGATTTCCTGTTGGAGGTCCAGGGTGGAAAGCTGGAGCAGGCGGATGGCCTGTTGCAACTGCGGTGTCATCGTCAGTTGCTGGCCCATTTTTAGGACGAGCGATGGTTTCATGGCTGGGGCTTAATACCTTGTTCGCCGGCGCGCATGCGCCATCCACTACACGAGGGCGCCGGGGCGCCAGATCAAGCAAGTTTTATGCCTTAAATTGTAGCGTTTGCCTAGAGTACGTAACAATTTTAACCCCGGCTTCAGGGCAGGTTGCCAGTACCCCAGGCAGGGGTGGGTCAGAGCCGGAACTCGTGGCCCAGGTAAACCTCTTTGACCAGTTCGTTGGCCAGGATGGTTTCGGCGTCGCCTTCGGCGATCAGCCGGCCATCGTTGACGATGTAGGCGGTCTCGCAGATATCCAGGGTTTCGCGCACGTTGTGGTCCGTGATCAGCACACCGATACCCTTGGCCTTGAGGTGGTGGATGATCTGCTTGATGTCACCGACCGAGATCGGGTCCACGCCGGCGAAGGGTTCGTCCAGCAGGATGAACTTGGGCGCGGTCGCCAGGGCGCGGGCGATCTCGACACGGCGGCGTTCGCCACCGGACAGGCTCATGCCGAGGTTGTCGCGGATGTGGCTGATGTGGAACTCCTGCAGCAGGCTTTCCAGTTCCTTGCGCCGGCCATCGCGGTCGAGGTCCTTGCGGGTCTCGAGGATGGCCATGATGTTGTCGGCCACCGAAAGCTTGCGGAAGATCGAGGCTTCCTGCGGCAGGTAGCCGATGCCGGCGCGCGCGCGGCCGTGCATGGGCTGGTGGCTGACATCGAGGTTGTCGATCAGGACACGACCCTGCTCGGCCTGGACCAGGCCGACGATCATGTAGAAGCAGGTGGTCTTGCCGGCACCGTTCGGGCCGAGCAATCCGACGATCTGGCCGCTGTCGATCGACAGGCTGACATCACGTACGACCTGGCGCCCCTTGTAGCTTTTGGCCAGGTGCTGGGCTTTTAGGGTTGCCATTTACTCGGCCTTCTTCTTGGGCTGGATCACCATGTCGATGCGCTGACGTGGCTGGGTCACGTTACCGCCACGGCCGGCGGTAGCCACCTGCGACTTGGTGTTGTAGACGATCTTCTCGCCCTCGGTGGTGTTGCCTTCGTTCTCGACCTTGGCGCGGTCGGTGAGGATCACGGTGTCTTTTTGCGCCTGGTATTGGATGGTCACTGCCCAGCCCTTCATCTTGTCGGGCTTGGCGGCGCTCTGCTGCTGCTCGAAGTAGGCCAGGTTGCCAACCGAAGTGACCACGTCGATGTCGCCGTTGGCGGCGCGGGTCATGGTCACGGTATTGCCTTTGATCATCATCGAGCCTTGAGTGATGATCACGTCACCGGTGTACGTCGCGACACCCTGCTTGTCGTCCAGATGCGCGTTGTCGGCCTGGATACGGATTGGCTGGTCACGGTCATTCGGCAGGGCGAAGGCGCTCGCGCTTCCCAGTGCTGCGCTCAGGCTGAGCAAAAGGGGGAGGGTTTTAACGAGCCTCATACTGTCCTCTTACGTTAGAGAGCAAGTCCATCTTGCCTTCTTTCAAATACGCTTTCATGCCCTTGCCCGTGGTTGTGCCACCGGCGCCGTCGATTCTAACGGCTTGCTCGGTCTGCGCATATTGCTTCTGCGGGAATACGGTCATGCGTGAGCTGGTGATGATGGTGTCGCGTTGCTTTTCGTCGGTGCGGGCAACGCGGACCTTGTTGATCAGTTCGACCTCGTTGCCGTCCGGGCTGACCTCGGCGCGCTCGCTCTGAACATGCCACGGGTATTCGGTGCCGCGGTAAAGGCGCAGGTCGGGCGTGGTCACCAGGGTAACTTCGGTCGCCTTGACGTGCTCGACCTTGTCGGCGGTCATTTCGTACTGCAATTTGCCGTCCGGCAAGAACTGCACACTATGGGCGTTGATCGCATAGTAGTCGATGGCGCTTTCGTCGACCTGGGCCACAGGCTGGTCGAGGAAGCTTTCAGGGCTGACATTCCAGTAGCCAATGGCAGCGAGCACGGCAGCAATCACCGCCAGCAGCGCAATATTGCGGACCTTCTTGCTGAACATGGGCGGCCTTACAAGTAGTTGGCGTTGGCAGCGTCCAGGGTGCCCTGGGCCTGCATGATCAGTTCGCAGAACTCGCGGGCAGCGCCTTCGCCGCCGCGCGCCTGGGTCACGCCGTGGGCATGCTGGCGAACGAAGGGCGCGGCGTTGGCCACTGCCATACCCAGACCGACGCGGCGAATCACCGGCAGGTCGGGCAGGTCGTCGCCCAGGTAGGCGACCTGTTCATAGCTTAGGCCGAGTTCGGCAAGCAGCCCGTCAAGAACCACCAATTTGTCTTCGCGGCCCTGAAACAGGTGCGCGATACCCAGGTTCGCAGCCCGCCGCTCGACCACCGGGGTCTTGCGCCCGCTGATGATGGCCGTGGTCACGCCCGACGCCATGAGCATCTTGATGCCCTGGCCGTCGAGGGTATTGAAGGTCTTGAATTCGCTGCCGTCTTCGAGAAAGTACAGTCGCCCATCGGTCAGTACGCCGTCGACATCGAACACGGCCAGCTTGATGGCCTGGCCACGTTGCATGAGATTCTGGCTCATCACATAACTCCTGCACGCAACAGGTCGTGCATGTTCAGGGCACCTGTCGGCCGGTCGTCCTGGTCGACGACCACCAGTGCGTTGATTTTGTTGTCTTCCATGATTTTAAGGGCCTCGGCGGCGAGCATTTCGGCCCGTGCAGTTTTGCCATGCACGGTCATGACGTGGTCGATCAACGTGGTATGCACGTCGATATTGCGGTCCAGGCTGCGGCGCAGGTCGCCATCGGTGAAGATACCGGCCAGCTTGCCGTCTGCCTCGAGCACAGCGGTCATGCCCAGCCCTTTGCGCGACATTTCCAGCAGGGCATCCTTGAGCAACGTGCCACGCAGCACCTTGGGCAGCTGGTCACCGCTGTGCATCACATGCTCGACCTTCAGCAGCAGCCGCCGCCCCAAGGCGCCGCCAGGGTGCGAAAAGGCAAAGTCCTCGGCAGTGAACCCGCGCGCTTCGAGCAGGGCAATGGCCAGCGCGTCACCCAACACCAGTGCCGCAGTGGTCGAGGAGGTAGGGGCAAGGTTCAGCGGGCAGGCCTCCTGTGCGACCCGGGCATCCAGGTTCACCTCTGCTGCCTGGGCCAGGGTGGAGTCCGGGTTGCCGGTAAGGCTGATGAGGGTGATGCCCAGGCGCTTGATCAGCGGCAGCAACGTGACGATCTCGGCCGTGCTGCCTGAGTTGGACAGCGCCAGGATGATATCGTTGCCGGTGATCATGCCCATGTCGCCATGGCTGGCTTCGGCCGGGTGCACGAAAAACGCGGGGGTGCCGGTGCTGGCGAGGGTCGCGGCAATTTTGTTGCCGATATGCCCGGACTTGCCCATGCCAAGCACCACGACGCGGCCCTGGCTGGCCAGGATCAGTTCGCAGGCTTTGACGAAATGCTCGTCGATGCGCGCCAGCAGGCCCTCTACGGCCTCGAGTTCCAGGCGCACGGTGCGCTGTGCGGATTGAATCAGCTCGCTGGATTGGCTCATGTCGATAAAGCACTGCCTGATGAAAAGTCGGCGATTATAGCCGCAATCGACGAAACCCTCACCTTTTCCATCTGCCTGGTCACGGGCGCCCCAGCCTGTCTCGTAGCTGAACGGGGCATGCATGACCTTGGGGGCGCGCGGGCAGCGGTGCTATAGTTCGCCGCTATTCGGCCTGCCAAGGGCGCGTGTGCCTTCTGCAGGGAGGCTGGCGTCCATAAGGACGAGGCTGCATCAGCAAGGAGTCTAGATGAGTGTGGATAGCGCCTACGCGGTGGAATTGAAGGGTGTTACCTTCAAGCGCGGTTCGCGTAGCATTTTCAGCAACGTCGATATTCGCATCCCGCGCGGCAAGGTCACCGGCATCATGGGGCCATCGGGTTGCGGCAAGACCACGTTGCTTCGCCTGATGGGCGCGCAGCTGCGCCCCGCCAGTGGTGAGGTATGGGTCGCCGGGCAGAACCTGCCGACGCTGTCGCGCAGCGACCTGTTCGACGCCCGCAAGCAGATGGGCGTGCTGTTTCAGAGCGGCGCGCTGTTCACCGACCTCGATGTGTTCGAGAACGTCGCATTTCCGCTGCGCGTGCATACCCAGCTTGCAGACGACATGATCCGTGACATCGTGTTGATGAAACTGCAGGCCGTGGGGCTTCGTGGGGCCATCGACCTGATGCCCGATGAGCTGTCCGGTGGCATGAAGCGCCGCGTGGCGCTGGCCCGGGCAATCGCCCTGGACCCGCAGATCCTCATGTACGACGAGCCGTTCGTCGGGCAGGACCCGATTGCCATGGGGGTACTGGTGCGCTTGATCCGCCTGCTCAACGATGCCTTGGGCATTACCAGCATCGTGGTGTCCCATGACCTCGCAGAAACCGCCAGCATCGCCGACTACATCTATGTGGTGGGCGACGGCCAGGTGCTGGGGCAGGGTACCCCCGATGAGCTGATGGGCTCGGACAACCCGCGGATCCGCCAGTTCATGAAAGGCGACCCGGATGGCCCGGTGCCGTTCCATTTCCCTGCGCCTGACTACAGCGCCGACCTGCTGGGGGCGCGTTGATGCGCAGAAAATCCTTACTCGAACGTGTCCGGCTGCTGGGCCGCTCGGCCATCGACGTGGTGGCGGTACTCGGGCGTTCCTGCCTGTTCCTGTTCCATGCCCTGGTCGGGCGCGGCGGCATTGGCGGTGGCTTCCAACTGCTGATCAGGCAGCTGTACTCGGTGGGCGTGCTGTCGCTGGCGATCGTCGTCGTGTCCGGGGTGTTCATCGGCATGGTGCTGGCGCTGCAGGGCTACAGCATCCTCACCAAGTACGGCTCCGAGCAGGCCGTGGGCCAGATGGTGGCCCTGACCCTGTTGCGGGAACTTGGGCCGGTGGTCACGGCGTTGCTGTTCGCGGGCCGTGCCGGTTCTGCACTGACTGCCGAAATCGGCAACATGAAGTCCACCGAGCAGTTGTCCAGCCTGGAGATGATCGGCGTCGACCCGCTCAAGTACATCGTGGCGCCACGCTTGTGGGCCGGTTTCATCTCGTTGCCGCTGCTGGCGCTGATCTTCAGTGTGGTCGGTATCTGGGGGGGCTCGTGGGTCGCCGTGGACTGGCTGGGCGTATACGAGGGCTCGTTCTGGGCCAACATGCAGAACAGTGTTTCGTTCACCGACGACGTGCTCAACGGGCTGATCAAGAGCCTGGTGTTCGCATTCGTCGCGACCTGGATCGCCGTATTCCAGGGGTACGACTGTGAGCCCACTTCAGAAGGGATCAGCCGTGCAACCACCAAGACCGTGGTCTATGCCTCGTTGGCAGTGCTGGGTCTGGACTTTATTCTGACCGCCTTGATGTTTGGAGATTTCTGATGCAAAACCGCACCCTGGAAATCGGTGTCGGCCTGTTCCTGCTGGCCGGGATCCTGGCGCTGCTGCTGCTGGCCCTGCGTGTCAGCGGGCTGTCGGCCAGCCCGAGCAGCGATACCTATAAAGTTTATGCCTATTTCGACAATATCGCCGGTTTGACGGTCAGAGCCAAGGTGACCATGGCGGGCGTGACCATCGGCAAGGTCACCGCCATCGATCTGGACCGTGATTCCTATACCGGTCGGGTGACCCTGCAGCTGGACAAGTCGGTGGACAACCTGCCGACCGACTCCACTGCCTCGATCCTGACCGCCGGTCTGCTCGGCGAGAAGTACATCGGTATCAGCGTGGGCGGTGAGGAAGACGTGCTCAAGGATGGCTCGACCATTCACGACACCCAGTCTGCCCTGGTGCTGGAAGACCTGATAGGCAAGTTCCTGCTCAACTCCGTTGGCAAGGAACCGAAAGAAGCGCAACCGGCTAATTGAGGAGTTTCCATGATTTCGATCTTGCGACGTGGCCTGCTGGTGTTGCTGGCGGCTTTCCCCCTGATGACCTTGGCCGCGCAGTCGCCGCATGACGTGGTTCAGGGCACCACCACCGAGTTGCTGGGTGAACTCAAGGCCAACAAAGAGCAGTACAAGGCCAACCCACAAGCGTTCTACGACACCCTTGACCGGATTCTCGCGCCGGTGGTCGATGCCGACGGTATTTCCCGCAGCATCATGACCGTCAAGTACTCGCGCAAGGCCACGCCCGAGCAGATGCAGCGCTTCCAGGAAAACTTCAAGCGCAGCCTGTTCCAGTTCTACGGCAATGCGTTGCTGGAGTACAACAACCAGGGGATCGTCGTCGACCCGGCCAAGGCCGATGATGGCAAGCGCGCTTCGGTGGGCATGAAGGTTACCGGCAACAATGGCGCCGTGTACCCGGTGCAGTACACCCTGGAAAACCTGGGTGGCGAGTGGAAGGTGCGTAACGTCATCGTCAACGGCATCAACATCGGCAAGCTGTTCCGTGACCAGTTCGCCGACGCCATGCAGCGCAACGGCAACAACCTGGACAAGACCATCGACGGCTGGGCCGGCGAAGTGGCCAAGGCCAAGCAGGCCGCCGACAACTCGCCAGAAAAGGCGGTGAAATGAGTGAGGCCGCGGTAAGCATGGCTGAGCCGGGCGTGCTGAGCCTGTCCGGCGTGCTGGACTATCGCAGCGGGCCGCAGTTGCGCAAGCAAGGCAAGGCGCTGATCACTGCCAGCCGGGATGCGCAACTGGTGCTCGATTGCTCGGGCGTGCTGCGCTCCACCAGTGTCGGCCTGTCGTTGCTGCTGTCGTTCATGCGCGATGCCCAGGCCGCAGGCAAGGCCTGTCGGGTGCGGGGCATGCCCGACGACATGCGGGAAATTGCCGAGGTCTACGACCTCGATCAAGTGCTGGCGACCTGATGGCCCGGCACGGATGACGGCCCCTCGGTCAGCGAAGCCCTCGTTGGGCTTCGCAGGCGAGGGGCTTTTTTGTATGATGGCCGACCCGTGCGCATCGGGCGCCGATTGAGGTTGAGCATGCAGGCCGTAGAAGTTAAAAGCTTCCTTGAAGAGAAATTGCCGGGTTCCCGGGTCGAAGTTGAAGGCGAAGGCTGCAACTTCCAGTTGAACGTGATCAGCGACGAGTTGGCTGGCCTGAGCCCGGTCAAACGTCAGCAGGCTATCTATGCTCATCTGAATCCATGGATCGCCAATGGCAGCATCCATGCGGTAACCATGAAATTTTTCAGCAGCGCAGCCTGGGCTGAGCGCACCTGAGCCAACTTGGCGGCGAGATTCCAATGGACAAACTGATTATTACTGGCGGCGCTCGTCTTGACGGCGAGATCCGTATTTCGGGTGCGAAGAACGCGGCCCTGCCGATTCTGGCGGCGACCCTGCTGGCCGATGGCCCGGTCACCGTAGGCAACCTGCCGCACCTGCACGACATCACCACCATGATCGAGCTGTTCGGCCGCATGGGCATCGAGCCTGTGATCGACGAAAAGCTGGCGGTGGAAATCGACCCCCGCACCATCAAGACCCTGGTCGCGCCGTACGAGCTGGTCAAGACCATGCGCGCCTCGATCCTGGTGCTGGGCCCGATGGTCGCCCGCTTCGGCGAGGCCGAGGTGGCACTGCCTGGCGGTTGCGCGATCGGTTCGCGCCCGGTCGACCTGCACATCCGTGGTCTGGAGGCCATGGGTGCGAAGATCGAGGTCGAAGCCGGCTACATCAAGGCCAAGGCGCCTGAGGGCGGCCTGCGCGGTGCGCATTTCTTCTTCGACACCGTCAGCGTGACCGGTACCGAAAACATCATGATGGCCGCAGCGCTGGCCAAAGGCCGCAGCGTGCTGCAGAACGCTGCGCGTGAGCCGGAGGTGGTCGACCTGGCCAACTTCATCAACGCCATGGGCGGCAAGGTGCAAGGTGCCGGTACCGACACCATCACCATCGATGGCGTCGAGCGCCTGGCGTCGGCCAGCTACCGTGTGATGCCGGACCGTATCGAGACCGGTACCTACCTGGTTGCCGCTGCCGTGACCGGTGGCCGCGTCAAGGTCAAGGATACCGACCCGACCATCCTTGAGGCCGTGCTGGAAAAGCTCAAGGAAGCCGGCGCCGAGATCACCACCGGTGAAGACTGGATCGAGCTCGACATGCAGGGCAAGCGGCCAAAAGCCGTGAACCTGCGTACTGCGCCGTACCCGGCGTTCCCCACCGACATGCAGGCGCAGTTCATCTCGCTGAACGCCATTGCCGAAGGCACCGGTGCCGTCATCGAAACCATCTTCGAAAACCGTTTCATGCACGTGTACGAAATGCACCGCATGGGGGCGCAGATCCAGGTCGAAGGCAACACCGCGATCGTTACCGGTGTACCGGCCCTCAAAGGCGCCCCGGTCATGGCCACCGACCTGCGCGCGTCGGCCAGCCTGGTGCTCTCGGCGCTGGTGGCCGAAGGTGACACGCTGATCGACCGCATCTACCACATTGACCGTGGCTACGAGTGCATCGAAGAAAAACTGCAGATGCTCGGCGCGAAAATCCGCCGCGTACCGGGCTGATCGCCCTCTGGTGCAAGGACGCACCGTTCGAATTGAAAGCGGCCAGGTCCCTGACCTGGCCAGCAGTAGCCGCTTAAGGACCGACGTTCCAATGTTGACCATCGCGCTTTCCAAAGGCCGTATTCTCGACGATACCTTGCCGTTGCTGGCCGAGGCCGGCATCGTGCCGACCGAGAACCCGGACAAGAGCCGCAAACTGATCATCCCTACCACGCAGGACGACGTACGCCTGCTGATCGTGCGTGCTACCGACGTGCCGACCTATGTCGAGCATGGTGCTGCCGACCTGGGTGTGGCCGGCAAGGACGTGCTGATGGAGTACGGCGGCCAGGGCCTGTACGAGCCACTGGACCTGCAGATTGCCCGCTGCAAGCTGATGACCGCAGGCGTGGTCGGCGCCCCTGAGCCCAAGGGCCGCCTGCGCGTGGCCACCAAGTTCGTCAACGTCGCCAAGCGTTACTACGCTGAACAGGGCCGCCAGGTCGACATCATCAAGCTGTACGGCTCGATGGAGCTGGCACCGCTGATCAACCTCGCCGACAAGATCATCGACGTGGTGGATACCGGCAACACCCTGCGGGCCAATGGCCTGGAGCCCCAGGAAATGATCGCCACGATCAGCTCGCGCCTGGTGGTCAACAAGGCTTCCATGAAGATGCAGCACGCCCGCATCCAGAGCCTTATCGACACGCTGCGCGCGGCGGTCGAATCGCGACACCGCGGTTAATTCCCTACCGATTGCGCGCGGCCGTTGCTGCCGCGCCCATCTATCCGCGTCATAGCCACTTTTCTCGGGTGCCCGCGCGGATGGACTGGTAGCCTAGGGCGCCTGAGCATTCGCTAATCATCGAGGCCCTCGCCATGACCGTGTCCACTGCAATTGCCCGTCTCAACGCTGCTGATCCGGATTTCGCCCGACATCTGGATCATCTGCTGAGCTGGGAAAGTGTGTCCGATGACGCGGTCAACCAGCGCGTGCTGGACATCATCAAGGCCGTGCGCGAGCGTGGCGACGCAGCGCTGGTGGAGTTCACCCAGCGTTTCGATGGCGTTCAGGCCACATCGATCGATGACCTGATCCTCGATCGCGAGCGCCTGGAGCTGGCGCTGACCCGTATCACCCCCGTACAGCGCCAGGCCCTGGAAAAGGCCGCCGAACGTGTGCGCATCTACCATGAGCGGCAGAAGCAGGATTCCTGGCAGTACACCGAAGCCGACGGCACCGTACTGGGGCAGAAGGTTACCCCGCTGGATCGGGCCGGCCTGTATGTGCCCGGCGGTAAGGCCTCGTACCCCTCGTCGGTGCTGATGAATGCCATCCCGGCCAAGGTGGCCGGCGTGGCCGAAGTGGTGATGGTGGTGCCGACCCCGCGCGGTGAGGTCAACGAGCTGGTGCTGGCCGCTGCCTGCATCGCCGGTGTCGACCGCGTGTTCACTGTCGGTGGCGCCCAGGCGGTCGCGGCACTGGCCTATGGCACCGAAAGCGTGCCACAGGTCGACAAGATCGTCGGCCCGGGCAACATCTACGTCGCCACTGCCAAGCGCCATGTATTTGGCCAGGTGGGCATCGACATGATCGCCGGGCCTTCGGAAATCCTGGTGGTGTGCGACGGTCAGACCGACCCGGACTGGATCGCCATGGACCTGTTCTCCCAGGCTGAACACGACGAAGACGCACAGGCCATTCTGGTCAGCCCGGATGCCGCCTTCCTCGACCGTGTCGCTGCCAGTATCGACAAGCTGCTGCCGACCATGGAGCGTGCGCAAATCATCCAGAAGTCGGTCAACGGCCGTGGTGCATTGATCCAGGTAAAAGACATGCAGCAGGCCATGGACGTGGCCAACCGAATTGCCCCCGAGCACCTGGAGCTGTCGGTGGCCGACCCGCAGGCCTGGCTGCCGCACATTCGCCACGCTGGGGCGATCTTCATGGGCCGCCACACCAGCGAAGCACTGGGTGATTACTGCGCCGGCCCCAACCACGTGTTGCCAACCTCCGGCACTGCACGCTTCTCGTCGCCGTTGGGTGTGTACGACTTCCAGAAGCGGTCGTCGATCATCTTCTGCTCCGAGCAAGGCGCGTCCGAACTGGGCCAGACTGCCTCCGTGCTGGCCCGTGGCGAATCGCTGACCGCGCACGCCCGAAGCGCTGAATACCGCATCCTTACCCAACAGAAGGGGAACTGAACATGAGCCGATTCTGGAGCCCCTTCGTCAAGGACCTGGTGCCTTACGTGCCGGGCGAGCAGCCCAAACTGGCGCGGCTGGTCAAGCTGAACACCAACGAGAACCCCTACGGCCCGTCGCCCAAGGCGCTGGAGGCCATGCGCGCGGAACTGAACGACAACCTGCGCCTGTACCCCGATCCTAACGGTGACCGCCTGAAGCAGGCGGTGGCCGAGTATTACGGCGTTACCCCGGCGCAAGTGTTTGTCGGCAATGGTTCGGACGAGGTGCTGGCGCACATCTTCCACGGCCTGTTCCAGCACGATGCACCGTTGTTGTTCCCCGATATCAGCTACAGCTTCTACCCGGTGTACTGTGGTCTCTACGGCATCGCGTTCGAGCAGGTAGCCCTGGACGAGCAGTTCCAGATCCGTATCGAGGACTACAACAAGCCCAATGCCGGGATCATCTTCCCCAACCCCAACGCGCCTACGGGTTGCCTGATGCCACTGCAGGCGGTAGAGCAACTGCTGCAGGCCAACCGTGACTCGGTGGTGGTGGTGGATGAAGCGTACATCGACTTCGGCGGCGAAACCGCCATCAGCCTGGTCGACCGCTACGACAACCTGCTGGTGACCCAGACCTTGTCCAAATCGCGCTCGTTGGCGGGGCTGCGTGTCGGCTTGGCCGTGGGGCACCCGGACCTGATCGAAGCATTGGAGCGCATCAAGAACAGCTTCAACTCCTACCCGCTGGACCGTGCGGCCATTGTTGGCGCTGCCGCGGCTTTCGAGGACCGAGAGTACTTCGAGCAAACCTGCCGCAAGGTGATCGACAGCCGCGAGGCGTTGGTTGGCCAGCTACAGGCCAAGGGCTTCGAAGTGCTGCCGTCGGCGGCCAACTTCATTTTCGCGCGCCACCCGCAACAGGATGCCGCCGAGTTGGCAGCGCGCTTGCGCGAGCAGGGCGTCATCGTGCGCCACTTCAAGCAGGCACGTATCGCCCAGTTCCTGCGGATCACCATTGGCACCCCGGAGATGAACCAGGCGCTGCTGGATGCCTTGAACTGACCGGGCCCTTTCTAGTGCCTGTCACACCGAGCGCCGCCCGCGCGGCGCTTGGTGCCTACTCAAAAACAATTCTGTGAAGCGTTGCAGCCTGTTGATTCAGCGCTTATGGTTAGCCCTAATTCGTCCGATGACTGGATGTATCCATGCCGTTATTGATCAAACGCTCCCTCGTCGAGCAGGCCGTTGAGCAACTGCGTGAGCGCATCGCCCAGGGTGACTGGCAGATCGGCCAGCGCCTGCCGACCGAGCCGGAACTGGCCCTGCATCTGGGCATCAGCCGTAACACCGTGCGCGAAGCCATGCGCGTGCTGGCCTTCAGCGGCCTGGTCGAAGTACGCCAAGGCGACGGCAGCTACCTGCGTACCGCGCAGGACCCGTTGCTGGCGATGCAGGCCATGGCCCGCTGTACCGCCGAGCAGGCCCGTGAAACACGCCACATTCTCGAGGCGGAGGCGATTGGCCTGGCCGCGCTGCGGCGCACCGATGCAGACCTGCAAGGGCTGCGCGAAGCGCTGGCCGGCAGCGCCGGGCATTTTCATGGTGATGTCGATCACTACATAAGATGCGACCTGGTGTTTCACCAGCGGCTGGTCGATGCCGCCCACAACCCCGCCCTCAGCGAGCTTTACCGCTATTTCTCCGGCGTGGTCGCGGCGGCGCTGCAGCACAGCATGGCGACCGTGCCGCGCTGCCAGGCCACGTTCGATCTGCATGGGCAGATCCTCGACGCCATCGAACAGCGTGATGCGGACCGGGCCAAGCGCCTGAGCCGTACCCTCATCGAATCCTGACCCCGAGAACACCATGGCTGAGTCCCTACCCCGCAACACCCCACCGCACGCGCGTGACCTCGATGAACTGCTGATCGACGCCGAGGCCGACGACGAGCAAATCCAGCAGCAGCCGGTGCAATTACGTCGGCCGTGGCTGCTGTTGCTCGGCCTGGTGCTGGTGGCGCTGAACCTGCGCCCGGCGCTGTCGAGCATGGCGCCCGTGTTGGGCCAGGTGTCCGAAAGCCTGGGGCTGAACGCTTCGCAAGCCGGTTTGCTGACCACCTTACCGGTGTTGTGCCTGGGGCTGTTTGCGCCGCTGGCACCGATGCTGGCAAGGCGCTTTGGCAGTGAGCGGGTGATCGTCGGCATTCTGCTCACCCTGGCTTTGGGCATTGTCGTGCGCAGCAGTTTGGGCGTGGCGGGGGTGTTTCTGGGCAGCCTGATGGCTGGCGCCAGCATCGGCATCATCGGGGTGTTGTTGCCCGGTATCGTCAAGCGCGACTTCCCCCAGCACGCAGGCACGCTGACCGGGGTGTACACCATGGCCTTGTGCCTGGGCGCGGCCATGGCGGCGGGTGCCACCGTGCCCTTGGCCAGCCATTTCGGTGGCAGCTGGGCGTTGGGCCTGGGCTTCTGGGTGCTCCCGGCGCTGCTGGCCATGCTGGTCTGGCTGCCACAAGCCCGCCAGGGGCACGGCCTGCACAAGGTGGCATACCGCGTGCGTGGCCTCTGGCGTGACCCGTTGGCCTGGCAGGTGACCCTGTACATGGGCCTGCAGTCGTCGCTGGCCTACATCGTGTTTGGCTGGCTGCCGTCGATCCTGATCGGTCGTGGCCTGAGCCCGACCCAGGCCGGCCTGGTCCTTTCCGGGTCGGTCATCGTGCAGTTGCTGAGTTCGCTGAGCGCGCCGTGGCTGGCCACTCGCGGCAAGGACCAGCGGCTGGCAATCGTGGTGGTCATGCTGACCACTCTGGCGGGCCTGTTCGGTTGCCTGTATGCCCCGCTTTCCGGGCTGTGGGGCTGGGCCGTGGTGCTGGGCCTGGGGCAGGGTGGTACATTTGCCCTGGCGCTGACCTTGATCGTGTTGCGCTCGAAGGACGCCCACGTGGCGGCCAACCTGTCGAGCATGGCCCAAGGCGTGGGTTATACCCTGGCGTCGATGGGGCCGTTCGCGGTGGGGTTGGTGCATGACCTGACGGGCGGCTGGGCGGCCGTGGGCTGGATCTTCGCTGTGCTTGGCGTCGGCGCCATCGTCTTCGGGTTGGGGGCCGGGCGGGCTTTGCATGTGCAGGTGACCAGCGAAAAAGTCTGAATCTGTGCTGGGCAGCACCGGCCCTGTCGCCGGCAAGCCAGCTTGTATGGTTAGACTTGAAGGGAGGAGGAGGGACAAAGCCAGCTTCTGACTGTTAGCGCAGTACAGACCGTGGGAGACCTCGCCCCTCCTCCCTTTTCACCCAAGCGCCGATAAAG
>NZ_CAMZMX010000021.1:0-78417 GCF_947311875.1 Pseudomonas sp. PARCl1 | reverse complement strand
CAAACAAGGCGGCCGCGCGCGCCTGTCACAGGCGTTACTGGCCCGAAACAAACGTAGGAGCGAGCGCAGCTCGCGATTGCGCCGCGCGGGCGGCGCTCGATCTCACAGGCGCTGAAGATGCTCCGGCTACCCTTGCCAGGAACCATAGAATCTCCCACTTCGATCGCATCGACTTCAAATCCTGTGCAATTCCTGGGGGAGCAACTGTCTTGCTGAAAAGCCATAAGCTGGCGCAATCCCTGTGGGAGCTGGCTTGCCGGCGATGAGGCCAGTCCAGGCAATACAAGACAGTTGCTCCCAACACTACCCCTGTGGGAGCGGGCATGCCCGCGAAGAGGCCCGTACAGGCAACTCACTGCCCCGGGCTAAGCACCCGCTCCAGCTCCGCCGCGCGGTCGCGGGTCATGCTCATCATGCAGGTACCACCCTCCAGCTGCGCCATGGTCCCGCCACTGGCCTGCACATGAAACTGGCAATTGCCATCGCGGTACGCCAGCCACTTGCGCTGCACATCGCGCAAGCTTTTCTGCTGCCCGGCATCCAGCTTGCCCATCAGTTGCTCGTACACCCGGTTCAAGCGCTGGTCCTGCACCTGCGTCTCGGCCCCGATGCACTCACTCATGGCCACCGTGCTGGAGGCCTTGTCCATGCACTGCACGTAGGCCGCCGTGTAGTCATCGGCCACGGCCAATGGCAGCACGCAGGTCAGTGCCAGCCCTGCCAGGTATTGCTTGCACATGCCAACTCTCCTTTTAGGTATCAAAGCGTCTGGGGTTGCACCGGCGGCATCAGCACCTTGCCCGGCTCGAATTGCAGCGCTGGCATCTGTGTGGCGGCATAAACCGCCACACCCAACGCCGCAATCAAGGCCACATCAAGCCAGTTCCAACCGGGCATATCCTCAGCGCTGCGGGCCTTCCAGCAATGCCAGGCCTGGCCCAGGCAGAACACGCCCATCGCCGCCAGCCACAGGTAGAAGCCGGCACCAAACCCGCTCAGGTCATGGAATTCATAAGTCTGGTTATCCGGCAGACGGGTGATGCCGAAGCTGCTGCCCGCCAGGTAAACCGCCGCCAACCCGGCCAGCAATGCCAGCCGGCGAAAGCGCCGGTGGGCAAGGATGGCCAACGCCAGCAGCGGGTTGGCAAACCATTGGTGCAAGCCGAAGGGCAAGCCCCATGGCCCGTACAGCAGCATCTGCAGCGCCGGCATGTGATGCCCGCCATTCATGTGCGCGCCGTTGAAGAACAGGGCGAGCAAGTACAGCAGCAGGCTAATGCTCAGGTAGAAAACGGGCAAAGCGCAAATTCCTAGGCGACCGGGGGCTCAAGCAGCAGACCATAGATGCCGGAGTCGGACAACTCACCGGCCACGCACCAGCGCGCCCGCAGGGTGCCTTCAAGCACGAAACCTTGCCGTTCCAGGGTGCGTGCCGAGCCTTGGTTGCGCGGGTCGATCTCACCTTCCAGGCGGCGCATGTGCAGGGTATTGGCCAGGTAATCGATGAAGCAGGTGAGCGCTTCGTCCATGTAGCCCCTGCCCTGCACGGCGCTGGCCAGGCAGTAGCCGATCTCGCCACGGCGGGAGACATCGTCGATGTTGAACAGCTGGACCATGCCGATGAGTTCACCGTTGTCGCGGCGGTACATACCCAGCTTGAGCTGGTCGCCATTGGCATAGGCTTCGCGATCGGCGGCCAGGGCGCTTTCTGCCTCGGCCAGGTTTTGCCAAGGGGCATGGTGCCAATAACGCATGACCTCGGGGTCGGCCATGATCGCCAGCCACTGCGCGGCATCGGCATGGCGCATGGGGCGCAGTTGCAGGCGCGGGCTGTCGAGGCAGAGGTCACTGGGGAAACTGCGGGGTGGGGTCACGCCGGATCTCCTGTCCATTGCTGGGGAGATGACAGTTTAACGTCAAGCGCGAGGTTACGGCATCCCGGGGCTGCTGCGCAGCCCATCGCGACACAAGGCCGCTCCCACAGAAATCGCATCAGGACTGACAGGTGTTTGCCACGAGATATGCAACGCCTGTGGGAGCTGGCTTGCCGGCGATAGGGCCAGTGCAGGCCAGCGAAAACGCGTCAGGCCACCTCGGCCCCATCATCCGGCCAATGCGGCTCGTTGGCCCCAGGCGGTGTCAGCGGTGGCAGGCCATACGCTGCCCGGGCGGCGTCACAACTGGGGTTGTGCACCCCACCCTCCCACGACGCCTCGAACTCACGGCACGGGCTGGAGCGGTTGGCATAAATGGTACAGGCCACCTCTTTGCCGACCTCGCCCTGAAGGGCGATACAGCGGCACGGCTTGGCATCGGTGCCGATCATGGCCACACGGGTAGGGTTGACCTGCACCACCAGGTCATCCGGGACAACGCCCCCGGCAGACTGGCATTCGCCCCAGAAGAAAGACACACGGAAGTACCCGCAGCAGGCGCCGCAGTCAAGGCAAGGGTTGTATTCGGACATGATGGCACGGAGGGAAGGTTGTTGTTATCGGGTCTGGCCCGCGGCGCCATTCTCAGTCCAAGCAGGGGCGGCTGGATAGAGGGGCAATGCAAAAAAAAATTGCCGCTGATCCGGCCGCCTGGCAACGCTAGCAGATGGCTTTGTAAGTGTCGGCGTCCCAGCGCTGCAAGGCCAGGCCCGTGCAGGGTTCGTAGGCTGTACCCTGCACCTCGCTGAAGCGCATGGGCGCTTGGCCACAGTGCACCAGGCGGTCGTCCTTCTCACCCTCGGTGAGCACGGTATAGGACGCCTTTCGCATGGCCTGGTACTGGTCGTCTGCGGCCGCCATTTGCTGGTGATACTGCATCAGCTGGCTGTCGGTCAACGCCAGGCGCTTGCCCAACTGCACACCCCAGCGGGCCAGGCAGACTTCGGCAAAGTGGCGAACGATCAACCCCGGCTCAGCCAACACCTTGCCCGCGCCCGCGCCGTCAAGCGATGCGTTGCCTACCAGCGTGGCGTGCCGGCCAGGCATTGGATAAATGCAGATGCGTGTAGTGCTCGCCACGGCAGGAACCACGCAGGCAAACCCTTTGGAACGCTCATCGCGTGAATAGAACCCCACGTACTCCTTCACGTTGCCGGTCAGGCTGACCCGCTGCTGCTGCACATTGCCAACGCCCGGTACCGGGTCGATGGCAAAGATGTTCACCGGTATGTCGCGCAGTACAGGGTCTTGTGCCATGGCATTGGCCAGCATGTGGCAGCTGATCCCTCCCCTGCTCCAGCCCACCAGGTTGACCTGGGTCGGCAGGCGCGGCTTGCGGAACATGCTGATGATGCCCTCCTGCAATTGCTGCGGTGTGGGGTGGCGGGCGCCGTAGCTGTAGTTGCGCCAGAACCATGAGGCCGCAGACCCTGCATCCGGTATCGGCACCCCGGCTTGCTTCAGCCGCCCGTATTCTTCCTTGCTCAGTTCGTTGCGCTGCCAGTTGCTTTCGCCTTTGATCACCTGCAGCACGTGGTTGACGTTTTCCTCCCAGCCGCGGCCAAACAGCTGCCCGGTCCAGTTGTAATAGCCACCAGGTTCCACGAACAGGTTGTCATCCTGAAGGTTGCCGCTGCCTGGACCATCCACAGCAATCCAATGGGCGAACTCGTGGCCCTGCTCGTTGCTGGCCAGGGTTGAAACCAGCTCGCCGTTCCAGAAGTTGGGGTTGGCGTGGTCGAAGCGGTGCGAGCCGGTGCCGCAGAAATAGGCGGTGAAGACACTCATGGGGGGATCCCTTCGGTGAGAAATGAGTGCCGAAGGTAGGTTGGCTGAAGCTTGGAATGCAGGCGGAAAGCTCGCCCGGCTGAAGATCCTGAGCCTGCTTTGCAGCCCTTTCGCGACGCAAGGCCGCTCCCACCGGTACAGCGCAGCTTTCGGATGCTGCGTGGTCACTGTGGGAGCGGCCTTGGGTCGCGATGGCCTTACTTGCGGACCAGCCCGTCAGCCCGGAACATCTGCCGGATGCCGCGGATGGCCTGGCGAATGCGGTCCTGGTTCTCGATCAGGGCAAAGCGCACATGATCATCGCCGTAATCACCAAAACCGATGCCCGGCGACACGCATACCTTGGCCTCGGCCAGCAGCTTCTTGGAAAACTCCAGCGACCCCAGGTGCGCATACGCCGGCGGAATCTTCGCCCAGACGTACATCGACGCCTTGGGGTTCTCGACCATCCAGCCCAACTCGTGCAGGCCTTTGACCAGCAGGTTGCGGCGCTGGCGGTACTGCTCGGCAATGTCGCGCACGCACTGCTGGTCGCCTTCCAGGGCAGCGATGGCCGCCACTTGCAGCGGGGTGAAGGTGCCGTAGTCGTGGTAGCTCTTGATCCGCGCCAGCGCATTGACCAGCTCGGGGTTGCCGACCATGAAGCCAATGCGCCAACCCGCCATGTTGTAGCTTTTGGACAGGGTGAAGAACTCCACCGCAATGTCCTTGGCGCCCGGCACCTGCATGATCGACGGGGCTTTCCAGCCGTCATAGACGATGTCGGCATAGGCCAGGTCATGCACCACCAGCACACCATACTGCTTGGCCAGTGCAACCACACGCTCGAAGAAGTCCAGCTCTACGCACTGCGCGGTGGGGTTGGACGGGAAGCCAAGGATCATCATCTTCGGCTTGGGTATCGACTCGCGAATGGCGCGCTCAAGCTCGTTGAAGAAGTCCACCCCCGGCACCAGCGGCACGGAGCGCACCTGGGCGCCGGCGATCACCGCGCCGTAGATGTGGATCGGGTAGCTGGGGTTGGGCACCAGCACGGTGTCGCCCTGGTCGAGGGTGGCGAGCATCAGGTGCGCCAGGCCTTCCTTCGAACCGATGGTGACAATGGCTTCGCTCTCCGGGTCGATGTCGACTTCGTAGCGCTCCTTGTACCAGTTGGCGATGGCCCGGCGCAGGCGCGGAATACCGCGCGAGGTGGAATAGCCGTGGGTGTCTTCACGCTGGGCAACCTGCACCAGCTTCTCGACAATGTGCGGCGGCGTGGCGCCATCGGGGTTACCCATGCTCAGGTCGATGATGTCCTCGCCACGGCGGCGGGCAGCCATCTTGAGCTCGGCAGTGATGTTGAAGACGTAAGGGGGGAGACGATCGATGCGCGCAAAGCGGCGCGGCGAACCTGGGTTGGCCATGGTTTCCTCTGAGAACGTAAGCGCCCGGAACCGTCCGAGCGACGCTGGCCGATATGGCGGCCTGGATCAGAAGATAGTGCCGAGAGAGGATACCTGTAAAGGACAAAAACCTGTTTTGTTAGATCTTTTCAGAAGTATTTTTTGAAAATACAGGATTTATGTTTTCCTGCGCTGGCCTCTTCGCGGGCTCGCCCGCTCCCACAGGGTTACCCGCAGCCCCTGGGACCTGCGCCGTGGCCGGCACAGGAAAAACACCCATAAAAAAACCCCGGCACATGGCCAGGGTTTTCGTGAAACAGGCAGCTATTTCAGCGTGCGTATGTCATCAGCACGTCCGCAGCAGTTTGGCTGTCCACACCCATCATCACGCTCAGGGCAGTGACGGTGAGGATGGAGAAGCCGAACACCTTGCGCGCCCACTTGCTGTCGTCCTCGGCCTTGTAGCCACCCCAGGCCATGTACAGCCAGTACAGGCCCATGGCAGCTGCCACGGCCAGGTAGCCGAGGCCGGCGTAACCGCCGAGGGTGAGCATCAAGGTAGCGAGCACGAAAGCCAGTACGTACAGCACGATCTGCTTCTTCGCCGCCAGAATGCCGCGCGCCACCGGTAGCACCGGAATGTTGGCAGCGCTGTAATCCTTGAAGCGGAAGATGGCAATGGCAAAGCTGTGCGGCATTTGCCACAGGCTGAACATCACCAGCAGGGTTACCGCAGCCAGGTCGAAGCTGTTGCTCACGGCGCAGTAACCGATCACCGGGGGCATGGCACCCGACAGGCTGCCGACCAAGGTGCCGTGCACCGACTTGCGCTTCAGCCACAGGCTGTAGAAGCCGACGTAGACGACGAACCCTACTGCTGCGCAGAACGCCGACAGCGGGTTGGCCTGGACATACAGCAGGCTGAAACCCGCCACCCCAAGCAGGGTGGCGTAGATCAGCGCGAGGGGCAGCGACATGCCGCCCTGAACCATCACGCGGTTCTTGGTGCGCTCCATCTTGTGGTCGATGTCACGGTCGATGCAGTTGTTGAACACGCATCCGGACGCTACCACCAGCGAAGTACCGATCACCGCCGCCAGGAACAGGGCGAAATCCACATGGCCCTTCGAGGCAAGGAAGAAACCGCCTGCCACGGAAAGCACGTTACCGAAAATGATCCCCGGTTTGGTGATTTGGATAAAGTGCTTAACGGACATGCAGTCTTACCTCACTTGGCCAGCATTTCGAAGTGGATGCTGAACATGATCCACAGCGACAGGCCGACCAGCAGTGCGATCACCAGCGTGGTGAACAGGAACGTCGATACGTTGTTGCGTTGCTCTTTCGAGCGGTCCATGTGCAGGAAGTACACCAGGTGCACAACCACCTGGATCACGGCCATGGCAACGATGATCAGAACGGTCAGGTTCTTCGGCAGGCTGGCGGTCATGGCCAGGCCGAACGGGATCGCGGTCAGGATGATCGACAGTACGAAACCGATCATGTACGACTTGACGCTGCCGTGATTACCTTCGTGATGAGTGTCGTGTGCGTTAGCCATTACAGAACCCCCAGCAGGTAAACGACGGTGAATACGCAGATCCAGACCACGTCAAGGAAGTGCCAGAACAGGCTCAGGCAGCTCATGCGGGTCTTGGCGGTCGGCGTGATGCCGTGCTTGTTGATCTGGTACATCATGATTGCCATCCAGATCAGACCAGCAGTCACGTGCAGGCCGTGGGTACCTACCAGGGCAAAGAAGCCCGACAGGAAGCCACTGCGCTGCGGGCCGAAGCCCTCGCCGATCAGGTGATGGAATTCATAGATTTCCATCGCGATGAAGCCAGCACCGAACAGGAAGGTCACAGCCAACCAGCCCAGCACACCTGCTTTCTTGCCATCGAACATCTTCAGCATGGCGAAGCCGAAGGTGATCGAGGACAGCAGCAGGAACAGCGTTTCAACAGCTACGAAGTCGAGCTGGAAGATGTCGTGACCCGACGGGCCGCCGGCAAAACTGCCGGACAGCACCGCGTAGGTGGCGAAGAGCGACGCAAACAGGATGCAGTCGGTCATCAGGTACAGCCAGAAACCCAGTACGGTCATCTGGCCCGAGTCGTGGTGGTGGTCGTCATGCCCATGGTCGTGACCATGAGCTGCGCCGCCGTGCATTACTTGACTGGACATTGATTACACCCGCTCAAACGATTCGACACGTGCGCCGGCAGGCAGAGCACCTGCTTTGGCCAGCGCTTTCATACGCTCGCCTTCGATGCGCGCCACTTCTTCGGCCGGAACCATGTAGCCCTGGTCGTCACGTGCAGCGTGGCGAACGAAGACCGCGATGGTTGCAACCAGGCTCGCGCCCACCAGCCACCAGATGTGCCAGATGAAAGCGAAGCCGAAGACGGTCAGGAACAGGCCCATGAACAGACCGGTAGCAGTGTTGCTCGGCATGTGGATGGCTTCGTACTTGGCCGGAACCTTGTACGCAACGCCTTCTTCCTTGGCTTCGTGCCAGCAGTCCAGGCCAACTTTCTCAGGCATGTGAGCGAAGTTGTAGAACGGAGGTGGCGAAGAAGTCGACCATTCCAGGGTACGGCCGCCCCATGGGTCGCCGGTCACGTCCAGGTTCTGGTTGCGGTCGCGGACCGAAACGTACAGCTGGATCAGCTGGCAAGCGATACCGAACAGGATCAGCACGGCGCCGACAACGGCTACGTACAGGTAGGGTTCCCACAGTGGGTTGTCGGAGTGGTTCAGACGACGGGTCATGCCCATGAAGCCCAGGGCGTACAGCGGCATGAACGCAACGTAGAAGCCCGACAGCCAGAACCAGAAGGCAGCTTTGCCCCACTTCTCGTTCAGGGTGAAGCCGAAGGCTTTCGGGAACCAGAAAGCGAAGCCGGCGATATAGCCGAATACCGCGCCACCGATGATCACGTTGTGGAAGTGCGCAATAACGAACAGGCTGTTGTGCAGAACGAAGTCAGCACCTGGAACGGCCAGCAGTACGCCGGTCATGCCACCGATGGAGAAGGTGACCATGAAGCCCAGGGTCCAGAGCATCGGCGGGGTGAAGCGCACGCGGCCCTGGTACATGGTGAACAGCCAGTTGAACAGCTTCACACCGGTCGGGATGGAGATCAGCATCGTCGCCAGGCCGAAGAAGGTGTTGACGCTGGCGCCGGCACCCATGGTGAAGAAGTGGTGCAGCCATACCGCAAAGCCAAGGATGGCGATCGCGCCCGATGCGTAGATCATCGAGTGGTGGCCGAACAGGCGTTTGCCCGAGAACGTCGAAGTCACTTCCGAGAACACGCCGAAGGCCGGCAGGATCAGGATGTAAACCTCAGGGTGGCCCCACGCCCAGAACAGGTTGACGTACATCATCGGGTTCCCACCAAGCTCGTTGGTGAAAATGTGGAAGTCCAGATAACGGTCAACAGTCAGCAGCGCAAGTGCAGCAGTCAGGATCGGGAACGATGCAACGATCAGGACGTTGGCCCAGGTGCAGGTCCAGGTGAAGATCGGCATGTCCATCAGCTTCATGCCAGGTGCGCGCATCTTCATCACGGTGACGAGGAAGTTCACGCCGGTAAGCGTCGTACCCAATCCGGATAGCTGTAGCGCCCAGATATAGTAATCGACACCTACCCCAGGGCTGTACTGGATGCCTGCGAGCGGCGGATAGGCAACCCAGCCGGTCTTGGCGAATTCACCAACGCCCAGCGAGATGTTGACCAGCAGCACGCCTGCCAGCAGCAGGTAGAAGCTCAGGGAGTTCAGGAACGGGAAGGCAACGTCACGTGCACCGATCTGCAGAGGAACCGCCAGGTTCATCAGGCCGGTGAAGAACGGCATCGCCATGAAGATGATCATGATCACACCGTGGGCGGTGAAGATCTGGTCATAGTGTTCAGGCGGCAGGTAGCCTTCGGAGCCACCGGTTGCGGCAGCCAGCTGGGTACGCATCATGATGGCGTCGGCAAAGCCGCGCAGCAGCATGACCATCGCGACGATGATGTACATCACGCCGATCTTTTTGTGGTCGACAGTAGTCAGCCACTCGCTCCACAAGTAGGTCCACTTGCGGAAATAGGTGATAAGACCGACGACAGCGATACCGCCGAGCGCGATCATGGCAAGCGTCACCATGACTATCGGCTCGTGATAGGGTATCGCCTCCAGGCTTAATTTACCGAACATCTCTTACTCCTCTGCACCGGCAGCTGGTTGCATACTCGATTCCACACCCTTGGTTGTGGCCAGATCTTTGCTGCCAGCTTCTTCGTGGCTACGGCCGCGGTTCATGCCTTCGTACTTGTCTACGATCAGCTGGAACTGCTCTGGCGATGCCTCGCTATACAGCGCGACTGGGTTGTTTTCGCTTGGTTTGGCCAAGGCGTCGTATTCGGCCTTGTCCAGCTTCTTCGGCGACTGCTTGACCTCGGCGACCCACTTGTCGAAGTCTTCCTGGGAAGTGGCAGTAGCCTTGAATTTCATGCCGGTGAAGCCAGCACCGCTGTAGTTGGCGCTGATACCGTCGAATTCACCGTTTTCGTTGGCGATCAGGTGCAGCTTGGTGGTCATGCCGGCCATGGCGTAGATCTGGCCGCCCAGGCCCGGGATGAAGAACGAGTTCATCACGGCGTCGGAGGTGACGCGGAAGTTGACCGGGGTGTTAGCCGGGAAGACGATCTTGTTGACCGTGGCAATGCCCTGCTCCGGGTAGATGAACAGCCACTTCCAGTCCAGCGCGACCACGTCGATCTGTACCGGCTTGACGTCGGAGTCCAGCGGACGGTACGGATCCAGCTTGTGGGTGGACTTGTAGGTGACGTAACCCAGGGCGATGATGATCAGGATCGGGATGATCCACACCGCGGCCTCGATCTTGGTCGAGTGCGACCAGTCAGGGGTGTAGGTGGCAGCCTTGTTGGAAGCACGGTACTTCCAGGCGAACGCCAGGGTCATGATGATGACGGGCACCACCACCAGCAGCATAAGCCCGGTAGCGATCAGGATCAGGTTCTTTTGCTCAATGCCGACCTGGCCCTTCGGGTCGAGCAGGGTCCAGTTGCACCCACTGAGTAAAAGCATGCCTAAAAAGGGCAATATGCCAAACAGTCTGGGGTAACGCTTTTTACTCATCTCACGACCTCTAGATCAGCTTGCTTCAATGCAATTTGTGTTTTGGTAGCCAACACTTCGTCCTGCCAAGTGAGGCATGTCGCGCCCGTACTCGCTCCTGCCTGGGTCTGACTGCGGGACCTTGGCTCAAGCGGGTTAGCGGTGCTTTTGGTTTCGTAGGCAACAGGCCTGTACTTCAGACCAAGTCCATTTGGTGCGGGAAAACGCGGAGGGGGGTCCGCCCGGTATCGCCGTTGGGCGAAACTTGACGAAGTCAGCAAAAAGAAGCGCTGGGGCTTCCTTCAATCCTGCGACTCGCAAGCAGTGCCGAACGGGAATTGGGGGCGATTGTAGTTAGGTCGCCAACCCTTGACTATGACTTATTGAGCAACAGTCTTTTACAGGATCTGCAACAATGGCGAGTGATTATTCAACTTCGCGACAGTTTGTCGCACCCCGCTTGCCAGGCCTCAAAGCCGCATGCTGCAAGGCTTTGAGATTGATCCAGATTAAGCGGGCGGCAACTTTTCCCTGTTCTCGCGGCCTGTAAAAGACCCCACGCAAATCGGGACTTTTGTCTAAGCCTGGCGGCGGTTTCGGTAGATGCCAAGCGGCACCAGCACAGCGGTCAGAACGAAGGCTACCAGCGCCCATTGCGCCAGCGACAATCCGAGGATCGGCGGGTATGGCGTGCTGCAGAAGCCGTCGACTTGGAATGCCAAGGGCCACAGCTTGGCCAGCGGCAGGTCATCGACGATCGGCTGGAGCGTATCGATACCACAACTGACCATCGGGTTGGCGAGTATATACACATGGTTGCCAGCCGCAATCATTCCGCCAATGGCACTGAGCACGACCAGGGCCTCGAAGAAGGTCAGGCTACGGCGCCCGGGCATGGCCGCCGCGATGAACGCGAACACGGCAATGAACAGCAGTGCGTAGCGCTGCAGGATGCACAACGGGCACGGCGCCTCGCCCAGTACCACCTGCATGTAGAGCGCGCCGCCGATCAGCGAAATGCAGATCAGGCCCAGCAGCACCAGAAAGCGCCGTTCCCGATTCAGGCGCGATGTTTGTTCGTTCATTACCGGTTCCTTCGATGGAAAGTGGCAGCGTGGCCCGCCTGCCCTGGCGCAAGTCTACACGCTGAGCGGGGCCTGTGAGCGTGCCGAGGAAGCGGCGTGATAGCACTGCGCAGGGCTATCCGGTGTGGCTGAGACCGGCCAGAACGAGGTCGGTTCAACGGCGGGCGGCAAAAAACCAGCGCCCGGGCGCCGCGCAGGGGCAAGCCCCTCGACACCCGGGAGTGAAGGATACCGTGATTAAAGGATGATTAAGAATGAAAGCGGCGCTGGTGCTTTCATCTTTCCTTTATATATAGGCAGAAAGGTGTGATGCGTGGCATGCCGCTGGAAATGCATAAGCCTGGACCGGCCCTATCGCCGGCAAGCCGGCTCCCACAGGGAACATTACAAGCCCCAAAACCTGCTCAGTCCCCGTGGGAGCCGGCTTGCCGGCGATAGGGCCGGTACGGCCACTACATCACTCCAGCGCCGCCGCCGGCCCGAAGAACTCGTAGCGGCTCTGCTGTTCCGGCACGCCCAGGCCCTTGAGCTGGCGCTTGACCGCCGCCATGAAGCCCTTCGGCCCAAGGAAGTACGCATCCACGTCCCGTTCACGCGGCAGCCACTCGGCCAGCAGGTCTTCGCTCAGCACGCCGACGGCATCGGCCGCACCACCATCCGCCTCGGCGTAGCAGTAGAAGCGTTTGAGCTGCGGGTGGCGCGCCGCCAGGCCATCGATCCAGTCACGGAAGGCATGCACCGCACCATTGCGTGCGCAGTGAATGAAATGCACCTGACGCCCGGTGTGCAGGGCGGCCTGCAGCATCGCCAGGGTCGGGGTAATGCCCACACCGCCACTGATCAGTACCAGCGGCTTGGCACTGGCAGCCAGGGTGAAGTCACCTGCTGGCGGGAACAGTTGCAGGGTATCGCCAACCTGCAAGTGGTCATGCAGGTAGTTGGACACCTTGCCGCCCGCCTCGCGCTTGACGCTGATGCGGTACTCCTTGCCGTCGCACAACGCCGACAGCGAATAGTTGCGGCGCTGTTCGGCACCGTCGATGTTCAGTTTCAGGCCAATGTACTGCCCGGGCTCGCCCTTGAGCACCGGTTTGCCGTCTACAGGGGCGAAGTAGAACGAAACGATTTCGCTGCTTTCCTGTTCGCGGCGCACCAGGCGGAACTCGCGGGTCCCGCGCCAGCCACCCTGGGCCGCTTCCTTTTGCTGGTAAAGGTTTTCTTCGGCACCGATCAGGATGTCGGCCAACTGACCATAGGCAGCGCCCCAAGCCTCGATCACCGCCGGGGTGGCAATGTCCTTGCCCAGCACTTCCTCGATGGCGCGCAGCAGGCAACTGCCGACGATCGGGTAGTGCTCCGGCAGAATCTGCAGGGCGACGTGCTTGTTGATGATCTGCCCGACCAGGCCGCCCAGTTGCTCCAGCTGGTCGATGTGACGGGCATACATCAGCACGCCGTTGGCCAGCGCGCGCGGCTGGTCGCCGCTGGCCTGGTGGGCCTGGTTGAACAGCGGACGCACCTCGGGGTACTCGCTGAGCATCATCTTGTAGAAGTGAGTGGTCAGCGCTTCCCCGCCGCTTTCCAGCAGGGGGACGGTGGCCTTGATGATAGCGCGTTGGTCGGCATTGAGCATTGCGGTGACTCCTGGGCCTAGGGTTTTAAATGATGCCTAGGTCATTACACCTATCGTGCCAACTTAAATTTCCAACTAAATCAAACAGTTGAGGCTTACCATGTCAAAAAGACCCAGCACGCCGTATAGTCACAAAGACCTACTGGAGTCCATATGACTACAAAGCCTTTGCTCACCACGTTGCTGCCACTGGTCAGTGACCTGTCCCGCGAACTGCCCGACCAGGAGCGCTATCGCCGCCTGTTGCAGGCCATGCGCAGCCTGCTGCCATGCGATGCCGCCGCGCTGCTGCGCCTGGACGGCGAATGGCTGGTACCGCTGGCCGTGGACGGGCTGAGCCCCGATACCCTCGGCCGGCGGTTCCGGGTGAGCGAACACCCGCGATTCCAGATCCTGCTCAGCCGCCCCGAGCCCACCCGCTTCGCCAGCGATTCCGAGCTGCCCGACCCCTATGATGGCCTGGTGACCGCCGTCGCGGCCTCGCTCGAAGTTCACGACTGCATGGGCTGCCCGTTGATGGTCGATGAGCGCCCATGGGGCCTGGTCACCCTCGATGCGCTGACCCCGGGGCAGTTCCAGAGCCTGGAGCTGGACGCCCTGCAAGCTTTCGCCAGCCTGGCCGCCGCGACCGTAACCGTGGCCGAGCGTATCCACCACCTGGCCCTGCGTGCCGAAGACGAACACCGCCGCGCCGAAATCTACCGCCAGGCCGGTGGCCAGCACCAGGAGCTGATCGGCCAAAGCCCGGCCCACAAACGCTTGGTGGAAGAGATCCGCCTGGTCGGTGGCAGCGACCTGACGGTACTGATCACCGGCGAAACCGGTGTTGGCAAGGAGTTGGTGGCGCAGGCCCTGCACCAGGCCAGTAGCCGCGCCAACCAGCCGCTGGTCAGCCTCAATTGCGCAGCCCTGCCGGACACCCTGGTGGAAAGTGAGCTGTTCGGCCATGTGCGCGGGGCCTTCACCGGCGCGCACGGCGAGCGCCGCGGCAAGTTTGAACTGGCCAACGGCGGCACGCTGTTCCTCGACGAAGTCGGCGAACTGCCGCTGACCGTGCAGGCCAAGCTGCTGCGCGTTTTGCAAAGCGGTCAGTTGCAACGCCTGGGGTCGGACCGCGAGCACCGCGTGGACGTGCGCCTGATCGCCGCCACCAACCGTGACCTGGCGGCCGAAGTGCGCAACGGCAACTTCCGCGCCGACTTCTATCACCGCCTCAGCGTGTACCCGCTGCAGGTACCGCCACTGCGCGAACGTGGGCGTGATGTGCTGCTATTGGCCGGCTACTTCCTCGAACAGAACCGTTCGCGCCTGGGCCTGAACAGCCTGCGCCTGAGCAGTGAGGCCCAGGCCGCGCTGCTGGCGTATGCCTGGCCTGGCAACGTGCGCGAACTGGAACACCTGATCGGCCGTTCAGCGCTCAAGGCGCTGGGCCAACACCCCGACCGGCCACGTATCCTGACCCTTGAGGTCAGCGACCTGGACGTGCGTACAACGGCACCGGCGGCCGCAGCCACGACCCTCCCTGCCCCGCCGCTGTCGGTAGCCAACCTGCCCGAGGGTGGCCTGCGCGAGGCCGTCGACAGCTACCAGCGCCAGGTGATCGAAGCGTGCCTGCAACGGCATCAGGACAACTGGGCGGCAGCGGCGCGCGAGCTGGGTCTGGACCGTGCCAACCTCAGCCGATTGGCCCGTCGGCTGGGGCTTCGCTGAGGTTTATCTACAAAAGGATTAACCCAGAAAGCCATCTGGTTGCTTCCCGCCTGGCTGCTATATCTCCCTAACCACCCCACTCTCGGCTGCCTGGTCGAGGCTGTGCGTAACACCCCTGCACGGGTCCTGTTACCGCGGTTGTAGCCCGATAGCGGGCTGGGGGATCCGGACACCAGCAGGGAGCATCCATGGACAACATCGTCGTCGCCGATAAGCAAACTGAAGTCGCCACTCAGAGCGCCTGGGGCAATATCAATCTCAAAGGGCCAGGCGTCGTGCAGATGCCCGTGGCTCCCGATCAGCTGGCCACCGTCACCCAGCGCGGGCAGGACTTGGTCCTCACCCTGAAGTCCGGGGAAAAAATCACCATCGGCAATTTCTTCGCAGTGGACCAGGCCGGTGTCGGCAGCGACATTGTCTTCGTTGGCGAGGACGGCACCCTGTGGCACGCCCAGTACAATGCTGCGGCATTCGAGGGCTTCACCTTCGAAGACGTAAACTCCCTGGATGAGCTGGTTGCAGGCCTGGGTACCGCTGGCAGCGCCATGCCCACCTGGGCGATTGCCGGGCTCAGCCTGCTCGGTGCCGGCGGTGCGGCGGCGGCGGCCGGCAGCGGGGGTGGCGGTGGCGGGGGTGGCGCCGACCCGGACACCACCCCACCGGCCACGCCCATCGACCTGTTGGTATCGCCCGATGGCCTGCGCCTGACCGGCCGTGCCGAAGCCGGCTCGACGGTAACCGTACGCGGGGCCGACGGCGCAGTACTGGGCACTGCCGTAGCCGGCGCCGACGGCCAGTTCAGCATCACCCTGCAACCTGCGCAAACCGATGGTCAGGCCCTGGAGGTCAGTGCCAGCGACGCCGCCGGCAATGTTTCACCGCCGGCCAGCATCAACGCGCCAGATATCGACACGCCCGACACCACGGCCCCTGACCAGCCGAGTGACCTGGCCCTTGCCAATGGCGTTACCCTCAGCGGTCGCGGCGAGCCGGGTGCCACCGTGCAGGTGCGCGATACTGCCGGTAACCTGATTGGCAGCGGCGTGGTCAACGCCGACGGCACTTTCAGCCTCACGCTTTCCCCCGCACAAGCCAACGGTGAAGCCCTGGACATACGCCAGGTAGATGCCGCCGGCAACAGCTCGACACCCTTGGTGTTCACAGCCCCGGATATCACCGCCCCGGCTGCACCGAGCGCACTGGTGGTCAGCCAGGACGGTACGGTACTCACTGGCCGTGCCGAACCCGGCAGCACCGTACGTATCCTCGCCGCCGACGGCAGCCAGCTGGGCACCGCAGTGGTCGGCGCCACGGGCGTATTCAGCATTACCCTCAGCCCGGCGCAAGTGGATGGCCAAACACTG
The DNA here is from genome assembly GCF_947311875.1 of Pseudomonas sp. PARCl1. Classification (NCBI taxonomy): domain Bacteria; kingdom Pseudomonadati; phylum Pseudomonadota; class Gammaproteobacteria; order Pseudomonadales; family Pseudomonadaceae; genus Pseudomonas; species Pseudomonas sp. PARCl1. The sequence goes on along the minus strand of NZ_CAMZMX010000021.1, from coordinate 62,385 downwards.
CAAGCCACGGCCACCGACGCAGCTGGCAACACCTCTACCGCCAGTTCGGTGACCGCGCCGAGCGTCGACGGCGGCGACACCACCCCACCGCAAGCACCCAGCGACCTGGCCATCGGCCTGGCCGGCAGCCAGCTCAGCGGCCGTGGCGAAGCCGGCAGCACCGTGCAGGTGCGTGATGCCGCAGGCACGGTCATCGCGACCGGCACCGTCGGCGCGGATGGCACCTTCGTCATTAGCCTGGACCCGGCCGTCAAGGATGGCAGCACCCTGCAAGTCACCCTCACCGACGCTGCCGGCAACGTGTCGCAGCCAGGCGCAGTGACGTCGCCCGACCTGCTGCCACCGGCACAGCCCACCGACCTGGCACTGGCGGACGGGGTGACCTTCACCGGCCGCGGCGAACCGGGGGCCACCGTACAGGTGCGCGACGCTGCCGGTAACCTGCTCGGCTCGGCGGTGGTCAACCAGGACGGAACGTTCAGCCTGAGCCTGTCCCCTGCCCAGGCCAACGGTGAAGCGCTTGACGTACGCCTGGTCGACGCTGCCGGCAACAGCTCGACGCCCCTGCAATTCAACGCCCCGGACATTACTGCGCCGGATGCCGTCAGCGATATCCTGGTCGGTGCGGGCGGTACCCGCCTCAGTGGCCATGGTGAAGCCGGGGCTTCTGTGGAAGTGCGGGATGCCGACGGCAACCTGCTGGGTCGTGGCGTGGTCACGGCCAACGGCACCTTCCTGATCGACCTCGACCCGGCCGTGCAACCCGGCGACCAGCTGACCCTGCTGCAAGTGGACCCCAGCGGCAATGCTTCGGTGGCCGTCGAGTACGATGTACCGCTCACCACTGCCCCGGCCAGCCCCAGCGGGCTGGCCATCGATGCCGATGGCACTACCCTCACGGGTAGCGCCCCTGCCGGCAGCCGAGTGGAAGTACGCGATGCCAGCGGCACGCTGATTGGCAGCGCCGTAGCCAACGCCGACGGCAGCTTCAGCATCGAGCTCACCCCTGCCCAGGCCAACGGCGAACTGCTGAACGTACTGGCCCTCGATGCCGAGGGCGTGTCCTCCGTGCCCACCCAGATCACCGCGCCCGATATCACGGCACCCGCGGCACCTGCCGAACTGGCCGTCAGTGCCGACGGCAGCGTGATCACCGGCCGCGCCGAACCCGGCAGCACCGTGCGCATCGTGGCTGCCGATGGTACCGAGCTGGGCAGCGCCGTGGTCGGCCCGACCGGGGTGTTCAGCATCGAGCTGGCCCCACCACAAACCGACGGTGAAGTGCTGCAAGCCACCGCCACCGATGCGGCGGGCAACACCTCAGCCACCAGCGCGGTGACCGCGCCGGACCTCGATGGGGTCGATACCACGCCACCAGCAGCGCCGACCGACCTGGCCATAGCGCTGGCCGGAAGCCAGCTGAGCGGGCGTGGCGAACCGGGCGCCAGCGTGCAAGTCCGTGATGCGGCCGGGAATATCCTGGCCACCGGCAGCGTGGGTGCCGACGGCAGCTTCACCATCACCCTGGACCCGCCGGTGAACGACGGCAGTGTCCTGCAAGTGACCCTGACCGATGCTGCCGGCAACCAGTCGCCCAACAGCTCGGTCACCTCACCCGACCTGCAGCCACCTGCGCCGCCAACCGAATTGGCCCTGCTTGGTGGGGTCACTTTCAATGGCCGCGGCGAGCCCGGCGCCACCGTGCAGGTGCGCGACGCGGCTGGCACCCTTATCGGCAGCGGCGTGGTCGGTGCGGACGGGGCGTTCAGCCTGTCCTTGTCACCTGCCCAGGCCAATGGCGAGGCCCTGGATGTGCGCCTGGTCGATGCTGCTGGCAACAGCTCGATACCGCTGGAATTCACCGCACCCGACACCACGCCACCGGCTGCCGTAAGCAACATCGTGGTCGGCGCCGACGGCCTGGCGCTGAGTGGGCGTGGTGAAGCCGGCGCCACCGTAGAAGTGCGAGATGCCGACGGCACCGTGATCGGCAGCGGCGTGGTCAGCGCTAACGGTACCTTCCTGATCGACCTCGAACCGGCCGTGCAGCCCGGCGCGCAACTGAGCCTGGTGCAGACCGACCCGAGTGGCAATGCCTCCGAGGCCTTGGAGTTCGCAGTGCCGACCACGCCTGCGCCCGCCAGCCCCAGCGACCTGGTGGTTGCCGAAGACGGCAGCAGCATCAGCGGCACCGCGCCGGCCGGCACCCGCGTGGAGGTCCATGATGCCAATGGCACGCTGCTTGGCAGTGGGGTTGCAGGGGACGATGGCAGCTTCACCGTCACCCTCGAACCCGCCCAGGCCAATGGCGAACTGCTGGACGTGGTGGCCATTGATGGCAGCGGTGCTTCCTCCCTGCCAGCCCAGATCTCCGCACCGGACATCACCCCACCGGTCACCCCCAGCGAGCTGGTGATCAGCGCCGACGGCAGCGTGCTCACCGGCCGCGCCGAAGCCGGCAGCACCGTACGCGTGCTGGCGGCCGACGGCACCACGGTGCTTGGCACCGCGGTAGTCGGTGCCACCGGCAGCTTCAGCATCACCCTCGACCCCGCCCAGGTAAACGGCGAGGTGCTGCAAGTTACCGCTACCGATAATGCCGGCAACGCTTCTGCGGCCGGCACCGTCACCGCCCCAGACATTGACGGTGGCGACAACACCGCACCGCTGGCACCCACAGACCTGGTGATCGGCCTGGCCGGCGGCCAGCTGAGCGGTCGCGGCGAACCCGGCACCCGCGTGGAGGTGCGTGACGCCCAAGGTAATGTGCTGGCCAACGGCACGGTCAACCCGGATGGCAGCTTCGTCCTCACCCTGAGCCCAGCCGTCGACGACGGCAGCGTCCTGCAAGTGACCCTGACCGACGCTGCCGGCAACGTTTCGCAACCTGGCACGGTCACCGCACCGGACCTGCAGGCCCCGGCCCAGCCGACCGACCTGGCCCTGGCCGATGGCGTCACCTTCACTGGCCGTGGCGAACCTGGCGCCACCGTGCAGGTGCGCAATGCGGATGGCACCGTGATCGGCAGCGGCGTGGTCGGTGCGGACGGGGCGTTCAGCCTGTCCTTGTCACCTGCCCAGGCCAATGGTGAGGCCCTGGATGTGCGCCTGGTCGATGCTGCTGGCAACAGCTCGATACCGCTGGAATTCACCGCACCCGACACCACGCCACCGGCGGCTGTGAGCAACATCGTGGTCGGCGCCGATGGCCTGGCGCTGAGTGGGCGCGGCGAAGCCGGCGCCACCGTTGAAGTGCGCAATGCCGACGGCACCGTGATCGGCAGCGGCGTGGTCGCTGCCAATGGCGTTTTCCTGATCGACCTGGATCCCGGCGCGCAGCCCGGCGCTCAGTTGAGCCTGGTGCAAACCGACCCGAGCGGTAATACCTCCGAAGCGCTGCAGTTCGAGGTGCCGGTCACCCCTGCCCCTGCCAGCCCGAGCGACTTGATAGTCGCCGAAGATGGCAGCAGCATCAGCGGCGCCGCGCCGGCCGGCAGCCGCGTGGAGGTCTACGGCGCCGACGGAACGCTGGTTGGCAGTGTGCAGGTTGGCCAGGACGGCACCTTCACGGTCATTCTCAACCCGGCCCAGGCCAATGGCGAACTGCTGGAGGTGGTGGCCATCGATGGCAGCGGTGCTTCGTCCCTTCCAGCCCAGGTCTCCGCACCGGACATCACCCCACCGGTCACCCCCAGCGAGCTGGTAATCAGCGCCGACGGCAGCGTGGTCACCGGCCGCGCAGAAGTTGGCAGCACCGTACGCGTGCTGGCGGCCGATGGCATCACTGTGCTTGGCACCGCGGTAGTCGGTGCCACCGGCAGCTTCAGCATTACCCTGGACCCCGCCCAGTTGAACGGCGAGGTGCTGCAAGTTACCGCTACCGATGCCGCCGGCAATGCTTCTACGGCCGGCACGGTCACCGCACCAGACATTGACGGTGGCGACAACACGCCACCGGAAGCCGCCACCAACCTGCTTGTCGGCCTGGCCGGTGCCCAGCTCAGCGGCCGCGGTGAAGCCGGTGCCAGCGTGCAAGTGCGCGACGCCCAAGGCAATGTGCTGGCAAACGGCACGGTCAACCCGGATGGCAGCTTCACCCTGGCCCTGGAACCTGCAGTCAAGGACGGCAGCACCTTGCAAGTGGTGCTGACCGACGCCGCCGGCAATGCCTCCGCCCCTGCGTCGGTGGTGACACCGGACCTGCAGGCGCCCGCGCAGCCCACCGGTCTGGCGCTGGTCGACGGCGTCACCCTCAGCGGTAGCGGCGAGCCAGGCGCCAGCGTGCAGGTGCGCGATGCCGCGGGCACCCTGCTGGGCAGCGCTCAGGTCAACGACGACGGCACGTTCAGCGTGACCCTGACCCCAGCACAGGCCAATGGCGAAGTGCTGGACATTCGCCTGGTGGATGCTGCCGGCAACATTTCCTCGCCACTGCAGTACCAGGCGCCAGACACCACTGCCCCCGCGCAGGTCAGCAATATCGTGGTCGGCGCCGATGGCCTGGCCTTGAGCGGGCGTGGCGAAGCCGGCGCTACCGTGCAGGTGCGCGACGCCAACGGCACTCTGATCGGCAGCGGCGTGGTGACCGCGAACGGCACCTTCCTGCTCGACCTCGACCCGCCCGCGTTGCCGGGTGAACGCCTGAGCCTGGTCCAGACCGACCCGAGCGGCAACGCCTCGCTGGCGCTGGACTATGACGTGCCGCTGGTAACCGTACCGCTCAGCCCAAGCGACCTGGTGGTCGCCGAAGACGGTACCAGCGTCAGTGGCTCGGCCCCCGTGGGCAGCCGCGTGGAAGTGCATGATGCCGAGGGTGCGCTGATCGGTAGCGTGGTGGTCGGCGCCGAAGGCACCTTCACCGTGATCCTCAACCCGGCCCAGGCCAACGGCCAACTGCTGGATGTGGTAGCCATCGACAACAACGGCACTTCGTCGCTGCCGGTACAGGTCAGCGCACCAGACATCACGCCACCGGTGGCGCCTAGCGAACTGGCCATTACCGCCGACGGTACCGCCGTCAGCGGCCGTGCCGAACCCGGCAGCACCGTGCGCGTGCTGGCGGCCGATGGCAGCACCGTACTTGGCACCGTGGTGGTGGGCGCCAGTGGTGCGTTTGAAATCACCCTCAGCCCCGCCCAGGTGGCGGGCGAACAGTTGCAAGTGGTTGCCACCGACGCAGCCGGCAATGCCTCGCAGGCCGGCACCCTTACCGCACCGGTCATCGACAACGGCGGCGACACCACGCCACCAGAGCCTGCCACCAACCTGGCGATCAGCAATGACGGCCGCACCGTGTCCGGCCGCGGCGAAGCCGGCACCACCGTAGAGGTACGCAACGACCAAGGCCAACTGCTGGCCAGCGGCACCGTGCAGCAGGACGGCAGTTTCAACGTTACCCTGCCCACCCCGGTGGTGGATGGCTCGTCATTGCAAGTGACCTTGACCGATGCTGCTGGCAACGTGTCCAGCCCAAGCCCGCTGACCGCACCGGATCAGGTGGCGCCACTGCAACCCACCGACCTGGCGCTGGTCGATGGCGTCAGCCTGACCGGCAATGCCGAGGCCGGTGCCCGGGTAGAGGTACGCGACGCTGCTGGCAACGTGATCGGCAGTACCCTCGCCGAAGCGGATGGCAGTTTCAGCCTCACCCTCGACCCGCCGCAGGCCAATGGCGAAACCGTCAGCGTGCGGGTGACCGACGCCGCAGGCAACACCTCGCTGCCGTTGAGCTACGTAACCCCGGACATCACCCCGCCCGGCATTATCAGCAATGTGGTGCTGGGTGCTGGCAGCCTGGTCGTTTCCGGCCGTGGTGAAGCGGGTGCCACGGTTGAAATCCGGGATGGCAATGGCAACGTGATCGGCACCGGGGTGGTCGCAGCGAATGGCACCTTCCTGATCGACCTCGACAGCCCACTGGCCGCAGGCGACGCCATTGCCTTGCAACAGACCGATGCCGCCGGCAACCCTTCGGTTGCCCTGACGGTCACCGTACCGGCCATCGCCGTGCCGGACAGCCCGACGGGGCTGGTGGTAGCTGCCGATGGCAGCGCCATCAGTGGTATGGCCCCGGCTGGCAGCCTGGTGGAAGTGCGGGATGCCCAAGGCGGTGTGCTGGGTAGCGTGCAAGTCGGCAACGACGGCAGCTTCAACATCCCCCTCAGCCCTGCCCAGGCGAACGGCGAGCTGCTGGATGTGGTAGCCATCGACGCGGATGGCAACAGCTCACTGCCGACCCAGATCAGCGCACCGGACATCACCCCGCCCAACGAGGCCACCGAGTTGCAACTGAGCAACGATGGCAGCGTATTGACCGGCCGTGGCGAACCCGGCACCCGCGTGCAGGTGGTGGACGCCCAGGGCAACGTACTGGGTAATGCCCAGGTGGGCGCCGATGGCGTGATCAGCGTGGTCCTGAACCCGGCGCAAACCGATGGCCAGGAGCTGGACGTGGTGCTGCGTGACGCCGCAGGCAACAGTTCGACCGCTACTGTCATCGCACCTGACCTGGATGGCCCGCTGCAACCGTCGGCGCTGGCCATCGACAGCGCCGGCATCCACCTCACCGGCCAGGGCCAGAGCGGCTCGCTGGTCACCGTGCGCGATGCCGACGGCAATGTACTGGGGACCGCCACCGTGGGCGGGGACGGGCGCTTCGACGTCACCCTCAACGCACCGCAGCGCAATGGCGAAAGCCTGACCGTGGAAGCCACCGACAGCCAAGGCAACAGTGCCGGGCCAGTGGACTTCACCGCACCAGACAGTACCCCGCCGCAAGCAGTGACCAACCCGGCCATCGATGGCGACGGCGTCATGGTCACCGGCAACGGTGAACCGGGTGCGACCGTGACCGTACGCGGGCCGGACGGCAGCGTACTGGGCAGCATCGTGGTAGGCGCCGGTGGTGCGTTCGAAATCAGCCTCGATACCCCGCAAACCAACGGTCAGGCCCTGACCGTCGAGCAGCGCGACGCCAGTGGCAACCTGTCGACCGCGGTCGATCTGTCGGCACCGGATACCCAGGCCCCCGACACACCCACCGGCCTGGTACTGGCGGGTGACGGTGGCAGCCTGAGCGGTAGCGGCGAGCCGGGGGCGCAGGTAACCGTGACCGGCGCCGGCGGCGCCGTGCTGGGCACTGCCACCGTACAAACGGACGGCAGCTTCCAGGTGACCATCGACCCACCGCAGCTCAATGGCCAGACCTTGGCCGTCACCCAGGCGGACGCGACCGGCAATACCTCCACCGCCGGCAGCGTCACCGCGCCGGACCTGGAAGCCCCGGTAGCCGCTGAAGGCCTGGGCATCAATGGCACGGGCACGGCACTCACCGGCCAGGCCGAACCAGGCAGTACCGTGCAGGTGCGCAACGGCGCTGGCGACCTGCTGGGCTCCGCGCAGGTGGAAGAGGACGGCAGCTTCAGCGTGCCCTTGGCCCCCGCCCAGACCAACGGCGAAACCGTGTCGGTGGTAGTGGTTGATGCTGGCGGCAACACGTCGCCATCCGTAGCGTTCACTGCCGACGACAGCACCGCACCGCAAGCACCGGGTGGCCTGACCATAAGCGCGGGCGGCGACACCCTTCAGGGTACGGGCGAAGCAGGCAGCACCGTCGAGGTACGCAACGCCGCCGGCGACCTGCTGGGCAGCGTGGTGGTGCCGGTTGGCGGCAGCTTCACTGTCGCGGTCAGCCCGGCCCAGCTCGATGGCCAGGCGCTGCAGGTGACCTTGACCGATGTGGCGGGCAATGTCTCCGACAGCACCCCGATCACTGCACCCGACCTCACCCCGCCGGCCTTGCCCACCGGGGTGGTGGTCAGCGAAGACGGCAGCACGGTCAGCGGCAATGCACCGGGCGCTGATACCGTGACGGTGCGTGACGGCGCAGGCGTGGAAACCACGGTTGAAGTGAATCCCGACGGCAGCTTCAACGTGCCACTGCCAACCCCGCAGAACAACGGCGAAAGCGTGACCGTGATCGTCACCGACCCGGCGGGCAACAGCTCGGCACCGGTTACCGTTACCGCACCCGACACCACCGACCCGGAACCTGCCAGCGGCGTGACTGTGAGCCCCGACGGCAGCAGCGTCGGCGGCACTGCAGAGCCGGGCAGCACCGTGGTCATCCGCAACCCGGACAACAGTGACCGTGGCACCACCACCGCAGGGCCGGATGGTACCTTCGTGGTGCCGGTCGACCCGCCGCTGGCCGCTGGCGAAGAGGTCAGCGTGGTGGTCATCGACCCGGCCGGCAATGAATCCGACGGTGTGACCCTGACTGGCCCGACCGGCAGCGAAGTGGCCACCCCGGCGGACCTGGCCATCAGCGCCGACGGCTTCGTGCTGACGGGCACCGGCACGGTGGGCGCGTTGATCACCGTGACATCCGCCGGCACCACGCTGGGCACGGCGACGGTGGGCAGCGATGGTGTCTTCCGGGTGTTCTTCAGCAACGCCCAGCTCAACGCACAGACCTTGCAGGTCAGCGCGCGGATCGGCGCCGACGGCCAGCCCTCGGTACCGGCCACCGTGGTCGCCAACGATATCACTGCACCTGAAGCCCCGAGCGCCACCATCGACCGCACCGGCAGCACGCTGACCGGCCAAGGCGAAGTGGGTGCCAACGTGCGGGTCACCGACGCCCAGGGGAATGTGCTGGGTAGCGGCGTGGTCGGCAGCAATGGCCTGTACAGCATCACCCTGTCGCCGGCGGCGGCCAACGGCCAGAACCTGATCGTCACCCAGGCCGATGCTGCGGGTAACGTGTCGCTGGCCGCCAGCCTGCAGGCACCCGACCTGCAGGCCCCAGCCGCCGCCAGCAACCTCAGCCTGAACGCTGCCGCCACTGTGGTCAGCGGCCAGGGCGAAGCCGGTGCCAGTGTCACTGTGCGCGATGCCAGTGGCGCCATCCTGGCTACCGGCACCGTCAACCAAAGCGGCCAGTTCCAGATCACCCTGCCCAGCGCGCAAGTCAGCGGCAGCCCGCTGCAGGTCACCCTCAGTGATGCCGCAGGCAACGTATCTGGCCCCGCCAGCCTGGCGACCCCGGATCGCACGCCACCTGCCGCCATCGCCGACCCGCTGCTCAGTGCCGACGGCAGGCAGCTTTCCGGTAGCGGTGAAGTGGGCGCTACGGTACAGGTCAGCAATGCTGCCGGGACCGTGCTGGGTAGCGCCACGGTGGGCGCCGATGGCCGCTTCACCGTGACGTTCGACACGCCGCAAAACAGCGGCCAGGCCATTGGTGTGACGCAAGTGGACGCCGCCGGCAATACCTCGCCAGCGGTGAACGTGGCCACGCCAGACCTGACCCCGCCAGCACCGCTGACCAATGTGGTGCTGAACAACAACGGCCTGACCCTCAGTGGCCTGGGCGAAGCCGGCGCCAGCGTGACCGTGCGCGGGCCTGACGGCACCATCATCGGCACCGGCCTGGTCGCGGCCAACGGCAGCTTCAGCCTGACCTTGACCACTGCCCAGCTCAACGCCCAGCAACTGAGCGTGACCCAGACCGATGCCGGCAACAACACCTCCAGCGCCGTGGCGGTGACCGCACCGGACTTCACCCCGCCAGCAGCACCCACGGCACTGGCCCTGTCGGCGACCGGGCTGCAACTGACCGGTAACGCCGAAGCCGGCAGCACCGTGACCGTCCGCGATGCCGGCGGCAGTGTGCTGGGCAGCGCGGTGGCCAGCAGCAATGGCACTTTCCAGGTCACGTTGAACAGTGCCCAGACCAACGGCCAGACCCTGCAGGTAACCGCCACCGATGCGGCGGGCAATGTATCGCCAGCGGCGCCGTACACGGCCGCCGATACCACGCCGCCCGCGGCGGTCAGTAACCTGGCGGTGTCTGCCGACGGCGCGACCCTTACCGGCCAGGGCGAAGCAGGTGCGACGGTCACCGTACGCGCACCGGACGCGACCATACTGGGTACCGCAACCGTGGCCGCCGATGGCAGCTTCAGCGTGGCCTTGTCGCCTGCGGCGCTCACCGGTGAACGCCTGGGCGTGGTGCAAACCGATGCCGCGCAAAACGCCTCGCCTGAGCAAAACGTGACTGCGCCAGGCATTCTGGCCCCCGCCACGCCAGACAACCTGGTGCTGGCTGCAGACGGTCTATCGGTCACCGGCACCGCCACGGCGGGCAGCACGGTCACTGTTTACGGCCCCAACGGCGCGGTGCTGGGCAGCAGCCCGGTCGCCAACGACGGCACCTTCACCGTCAACCTGGGCAGCGCCCAGGCCAATGGCGAAGTGCTGCAAGTGAGCGCAATGGCCAGCGATGGCAGCCTGTCGCTGCCGGCCACCTTGCAGGCGCCGGACACTACGGCGCCACAACCGCTCAGCAACCTGGTGCTGTCCAGCGAGGGCCTGGTCCTGACCGGGCGCGGCGAACCAGGCGCCACCGTTACCGTGGTCGGTGAAGGAGGTATCGACCTGGGCACGGCAGTGGTCGATGCCAATGGCAACTTCAGCGCCCCCCTGGGCAGCGTGCAGCTCAACGGCGAACAGCTCAGCGCCAGCCAGGCCGATGCGGCCGGCAACGAGTCCAACAGCGTGAGCATCACTGCCCCCGATCGCGTGGCACCGGATGCCGCCGCAGACCTGGCATTCGCCGGGGGCGGCAGCCTGCTCAACGGTAGCGGCGAGGCCGGCGCCAGCGTGTGGGTAATGGCTGCCGATGGCAGCGTGCTGGGCACGGCCGTAGTGCGCGCCGACGGCAGCTTCCAGGTCGTGCTCGCCTCGCCGCAAGCCAACGGTCAGCCGCTACAGGTGCTTCTGACCGATGCGGCCGGCAACCAGTCGGCCGCCAGCACCATCACCGCGCCAGACACTACACCACCTGCGGCGCCGAGCGACCTGGCGGTTTCCGGCGATGGTGTCACCCTGACCGGCCGCGGCGAAGTCGGCGCCGAGGTGACCGTGACCGACCCGAGCGGCGCGCCGATCGGCAGCGCCATCGTCGATGCCAGCGGGCACTTCACCATTACCCTGAACCCGGCACTGGGCAATGCCGAGCTGCTCAGCTTCACCCAGGCCGACGCCGCCGGTAACGTGTCGGCAGCAGCGACCCTGCAGACCCCGGACTTCACCCCACCTGCCCCGCTCACCCAGGTGGCGATCAACGCCGACGGCAGTGTGGTCACTGGCCTGGGTGAGGCCGGCGCCACCGTGATCGTGAGCAACGCCGCCGGTAGCGTACTGGGAACCGCTACGGTGCTGGCCGACGGCAGCTTCAGCGTCGTGTTGTCGCCTGCACAAATCGACAACCAGGTGCTGTCAGTACTGCAGGCCGATCCGCCCGGCAACGTCAGCGCTCCGGTCAGCGTGCAGGCGCCGGACTTCACGCCCCCCGCGGCTGCAACCGAGTTGCGGCTCAATGCGGCAGGCGATGTGCTGACCGGGGTTGGCGAAGCGGGTACCACGGTGCGCGTCTATGTGGGTACAACGCAAATCGGCACCACCACGGTCGCTGCCGACGGCACCTTCAGCGTCGGCCTGGACACCGCCCAGCTCAATGGCCAGCAGGTGCAGGTAACCCTCACCGACGCCAGTGACAACGTGTCGCCGATCAGTACCGTCACGGCAGTCGACGTAACGCCGCCGGCCATCGTCATTGCCAGCATCAACGACAGCGGTACCCAGTTGATCGGCACCGCCGAGGCCGGTACCCGGGTCACGGTGATAAACAACAACGGTGACCTGCTGGGCCAGGTGACTGTCGACCTGGATGGCACCTTCGTCCTCGGTTTGAGCCAGCCTCAAATCAACGGCGAAACGCTGACCATCATTGCCCAGGACGCCACCGGCAACCCGTCGGCCCCCCTGGAGCTGACCGCCCCCGACCTGACCGCACCGGTGCAGCCAAGCGACTTGCTGCTCAACCCGGCCGGTACGTCGATGACCGGCACTGCCGAGGCCGGCACGCTGATCACCGTGCGTGGCCCGGACAACACCCTCGTGGGCCAGGTGGAGGTCGGTGCCGACGGGCGCTTCACCGTGCCCATCAGCCCAGCGCAGAACAATGGCCAGTTGCTCAGCGTGGTGTCTACCGATGACGCCGGCAACGTCTCGGTTGCTGCGCCCTACCAGGCCAACGACACCTCGCCACCTGACCTGGTGACCAACCTGGCAATCAACAACACCTTCAACGTGCTCACCGGCAAGGGCGAGGCCAATGCCACGGTCACCGTCAGCCTGGGCGGCAGCGTGCTAGGCACTGGCACGGTAGACGCCGCTGGCAACTTCCAGATCACCCTGACGCCGGCAGCAGGCTCGCTGGCAACGCTGGCCATCACGCAGTCCGACGGCACCAATACGTCGGCGGTGGCGACCTATGTCACGCCGCTGGTGGCTCCGCCAACACCGCCGACCAACGTGACGCTGGGCAGCGACGGCCTGACCTTGTCGGGTAACGCGCCCAGCGGCGTAGGCATCCGTGTGTACGATGCCGCAGGCAACGTGATCGGTACCGGCGGCGCGACATTGAACGGCACTTTCACGTTGACGCTCGACTCGGCGCAACTCAACGGCGAGTACCTGCAGGTCACCGCCGTGGCCCTGGTGGGCGGCGAGTCGCAGCCAACCTTATTGCAGGCAGCCGATACCACCGCACCAGCCGACCCGCTGGTGACCAGCCTGTCGACCAACGGCCTGGTGCTGAGCGGTACTGGCGAGGCCGGTGCCACGGTGACCGTGCGCGATGCCGGTGGCAACGTGCTCGGCAGCGCCGTGGTCAATGGCGGTGGCGTGTACGCCGTCAACCTCAACGCCGCGCAGCTCAATGGCCAGGTCTTGGCGGTGAGCCAGGCCGACGTTGCGGGCAATACGTCCGGCAGCACCCGCTACACCGCTGCCGACCTGCAACCGCCTGCGCTACCGACCAATGTCACCATCAACGGCGCAGGTACCGTGGTGACCGGTAATGGTGAAGCTGGCGCCACCGTCACCGTGCAAGGCGCCAACGGACCGGTGGGCAGTGGCGTGGTGCAAGCCGACGGCACCTTCAGCATCACCCTGACCACGCCACAGAACGACGGGCAATTGCTGGTGGTGCGCCAGGCGGACGCTGCGGGCAACCTGTCCAGCAGCGTCAACCTCAACGCCCCGGACACCACCCCGCCGGCGGCGCCGCTGGCCACCATCAATACCAATGGCACAATGGTCAGCGGCTCTGGCCAGGTTGGCAGCACGGTTACCGTGCGCAACAGTGCCGGGACCGTGCTGGGTACGGCAACCGTGGGCAGCACCGGCCTGTTTGTGGTCAGCCTGAATGCCGCGCAGATCGACAACCAGGCACTCAGCGTCACGCTCACCGACAGTGCCGGCAATGAGTCTACCGGTACCGCACTGACCGCCCCGGACCTGACCCCGCCGGCTGCGGCCGCCAACCTGGCGATCAGTACCGACGGCAGCACCCTGACCGGTACCGGTGAAGTGGGCGCCACGGTGACCGTGCGCAGCGCCAGCGGCACCGTGCTGCAAACCGCTACCGTGCAAGCCGATGGCAGCTTTACCGTGACCCTGAGCCCCCCTCAGGACAACGGGCAGGTGCTTGCGGTGACACTGAGCGACCCACGCGGCAACGTGTCGGGCAACGCCAGCATCACTGCGCCGGATGTGGATGCCAACGCCCCGGTCATCGCCAGCGAAAACCTGGCCACCGCGACGGTCGACCTGGCCGCGGTCACCGCCAGCAGGACCTACACCGACAGCTTCACCACCCTCTTGGCAGGGTTCACCAAGACCTACACTTGGACGGTAGCCGCCGGCACCACGGCCGACCCCACGCTGACCCTGACCACCAGCAGCGCACTGGCCCTGCTGGACAACACCACCTTCACCCTGCAGGTGAAGAATGCCAGCGGAACCTGGGTCACGCTGGCCACCGGTAACAGCCAGGGCTTGCTGGACCTGATCCTGTTGCCGTTGGGCCAAGGCCTGCAAGTTGACATCGGCGTGCTGCAGGCGGGCGATTACCGCCTGACAGTGGGCAGCGGTGGCATTGGCCTGATCACCAATGTCAGTACCTCGCTGGATATCACCTCCACCAGCCTGACCGAGTTCACCGGTACTGGCACAGCCACCTCTGGCAACGTCATCACCGACGTGGGCACCGATGGCGTGGTGGATGCGCGGGGCCCGGACAGCGCCGCGGTGCTGCAGGTACTCAAAGGCGGCAGCTACGTTTCGGCCGGCAGTGCCACCACGGTGCAAGGCCTGTACGGCACGCTGGTGATCCGCGGCGACGGCAGCTACACCTATACGCCCAACGGCAGCCCGGCCAGCGTCGGCAAAGTGGATGTGTTCAGCTACCAGCTGGTGCACCCCAACGGCCTGTCCGACAGCGCCAACCTGTATGTGCGCATCGATAGCCCACAAGCCACGGAAGTCTGGAGCGACAGTAACTACGCGGCGCCAGCCACGGTACTTGACGCAGTCAACGACGTAGGCTTCAGCAACCTCACCCTGGCCAACCGGGTAGACACCAGCAGCAGTACGCTGGGCTCGTTGACCCTGCCGCTGATCGGCAGCCGCCAGGCCACTTACACCACTACAGTGGCTGCCGATACCACGGCTAACCTGCAAGTGGTACTCAATTCCGCCAACCTGCTGAGCCTGCTCAACGGCACCACCCTTGAACTGCTCAAGCTCAACCCGGCCACGGGCCAGTACGTGCTGGTGCAATCGGTAGGCGGAGGCTCGTTGATCAGCCTGTTGGGCGGGGGCGCAGGGTATACCTTCCAGAACCAGGGCGCCGGCACCTACCACGTGCGGGTGACCGCCGGCGGCATTGGCCTGGCCAGCTCGATCACCACCAGCGTCAACGCCACTACCACCCACCTGAACGAGTTCGTGGTCAGTGGCGCCACGGCGGCCACCGGCAACCTGCTGGCGGACGATACCCTGGGTTCGGCACTGACCGTGCTGAGCGTGCTGACCGCAGCCAACACCTACACCATACCCGGCTACAACGGGGTGAGCGTGGCGGGCACCTATGGCACTTTGCTGGTGCAGGCCGATGGCAGCTACACCTACACCCTCAACTCGGGGGTCAGCGCCGCAGCGGTCGGCCAGCACGATACCTTCACCTACGAGCTGACCCACCCTAACGGCAGTACCGACACGGCAACGTTGACCATCAACCTGGAAAATGCCGCTGGCCTGGTCAGCACCACGTCGCTGCTGGCCGACAGCGGTGAAGAGGCAGTCGCCCTGGCCAGTGTCGCCGCTGTCAGCGATGTGGTTGCTGGCAGCGACGGCAACGACCACCTGGTGGGCAGCCAGGGCGGGCACATCACGCTTGAAGGTGGCGCGGGTGACGACACCCTGGTGATCGTCGACCAGAACTTCGCCAGCGTCGACGGTGGCACGGGTACCGACACCCTGCAATGGGGTGGCGGCGATGTCAGCATCGACCTGGGCAACCTGGTCGGCCGCGTGCACGGCATCGAGGCCATCGACCTCAACGACACCAGCGCGGTGGCCCTGACACTCAACCTGGCCGACGTGGTGGCCATCACCGAAACCGGCACCGACACGTTGATCATCAAGGGCGACAACCATGACTCGGTGCACATGACTGACAACTGGAACCTGGTCGGCAACCAGACCGCCGACGGGATCGACTATAACCAATACACGGCCCAGGAGGACCCGAGCCACCACCTGTGGGTACAGAACGGCATTCACGTCGTCTGAGGCCGCGGCAAACCCGCCGGGCAAACGCCCGGCGGCACGGACGACCAGCAGTAAGGGAACTATGTGAAGCGAAGCAGTCCGCTGTCACCGTTGTTGCTTGGAGCCTGCGGGCTCCTGGCCCTGAATCTCCAACCGGTTGCCCAGGCAGCCGATGATATAGACCCCCACCTGCGCCACATCGGGCCATCGCTGCTACGCGATGCGCCCGCGGCGGTGCCTGCGCGGCCACCGACCGGCATGGCCCCGGTCGCCAGTGGCGAGCGCCTGGGCCTGACCGAGGCGGTGTTGCAGGCCGCGCAATGGCACCCCAGCATCGCCGAAGCGATCGGCAACCTGTACAAACAGGGCGAAGGCATCAACGTCGCCCGCGCGGGTTACTACCCGCAGATTTCCGGCGGTATCCGCACCGGTTATGACACCGGCTACGGGGGCGATCGCAACAGCCAGGCCCTCAACCTGTCGCTCAAGCAGATGCTCTACGATTTCGGCAAGGTCGACAGCGCCGTCAACGCGGCGCAGGCCGCCGCCGCGCGGGCCCAGGCCAATATCCTGCTGGTGGTGGACGACCTGGCCCGTGACACTGCCTATGCCTGGATCGAAACCCGCCGCTACGAACAGTTGATGGCCATTGCCCGCGAGCAGATCCGCGGCGTGGGCGACATTGCCGGGATGGCTCGCCAGCGTAGCGACATGGGCGCCAGCACCCGCTCCGACGTGGTACAGGCCGAATCCCGCGTGGAAAGCGCCCGCGCCACCCTGGAGGAATATCAGTCGCAATACGAGCGCTGGCGCTCCACCCTGGCCGCGCTGATGGGCCGCGTGACCCCGCCGGCCCTGGCCGAGCAGTCGCCTGCGGCGTTGAACCAGGCCTGCAAGCGGCCTGCGCAAGGCGATGATCGCCTGCCGGCCGTGCTGATGGCCCTGGCCCAGCGTGCGCAAGGCCAGGCAGAGCTGGCCCAGGCCAAGGCCGAGGCCTACCCGACCGTGTCGCTGCAGCCCCAGGTCAACCATTACCTGGACAACGACTACAACCGCGATAACTCACGCATGGACCGCACCCAGGCGGGCATCTACCTCAACGTCGAGGTACCGATCTACCAAGGCGGTGCGATCAGCGCCCGCAGCCGCGCTGCCAGCCACGCCTTGAGCGCCGCCGACTCCGCCGAAGATGCCGCGCGCCTGCAGGCACGGCGTGGCCTGGCCGAGGCTCAGGCACAAACCTCCGGGCTGGGCCGCCGGCTGAGTTCGCTGGAAGCGCGCCAGGTCAGCATCCAGGAGGCGCGCATGCTCTATGGCCGCCAGTATCTGGACCTGGGCACACGGCCGCTGCTCGACCTGCTCAACGCCGAGCAGGAGATCTACCAGTCACGGTTCGAACTTGCCGGCACCCGCTCCGACCTGCTGCGCCTGGATGTCGACTGCCTGTACAACACCGGCGCGCTGCGCGCGGCCTTTGGCCTTGAGGGGCGCAACCTGCAAGGTGTGGAGATCCAGCCATGAGCGATTCGATCAATGTAACCCTGCCCACCCAGCCAGCGGCAGCAGCGCCGGAGGCGGCCCACCGGCCAGACCTGGGGCCGTGGCTGGAGGTGATGCTGCAGGTGGCGCACCACTACCGCCTGGACGTGTCGCCCCAGCGTATTCGCCTGGCGGCGGTGGAGGATGCCCGGCCGCTGGACGAAATTCTTCGCCACATGGCCCGCCAGGCCGGCCTGGCACTGCGCTTCGTGCGCTTCGATGCCAAGGGCCTGCGGCAATGGCGTACACCGCTGGTACTGGAGCTGGACGATGGCCAGTTGGCCGTGGTCGAGGCAGTCACCGAAGAAGATGACCTGGCGGTGGTGTTCGCCGGTGACCAGGGCCTGACCACTCGCCTGCCCCGCGACACGCTCAAGGGCCGCATCACCCGGGTTGCGCTGTTGCGCCCGGCGCGGCCGCTGCGCGATGTACGCACCGATGACTACACCGCCCCCTACGACCGCCACTGGTTCGCCCGTATCGTGCTGCGCGACCTGCGCCCCTATGGGCAGGTGATGGTCGCCTCGCTGGTGGCCAACGTGCTGGCGCTGGCCGGGGTGCTGTTTTCGATGCAGGTCTACGACCGTGTGATCCCGGCAGAATCACTGCCCACCTTGTACGTGCTGTTCGGCGGCGTGGTGCTGGCGCTGGTGTTCGACTTCAGCATGCGCCTGCTGCGCCTGAAGGTCACCGACCTGCTCGGCAAGCGCGCCGACCTGCGGGTGAGTGACCTGGTCTATGGCCATGCCTTGCGCCTGCGCAACTCGGTGCGGCCGAAGTCCACCGGTTCGTTCATTTCGCAACTGCGCGAGCTGGAGTCGATCCGCGATTTGATCACCTCCAGTACTGCCACGGCGTTGGCGGACCTGCCGTTCTTCCTGCTGTTCTTGTTCGTGTTCTGGCTGATCGGCGGCGTGCTGGTGTTCATTCCGCTGGTGGCGCTGCTGGCCATGCTGCTGCCAGGCCTACTGGCGCAGCGGCGCCTGGCGCGGCTGGCCAACGCCTCGATGCGCGAGTCGGCGCTGCGCAACGCCATGCTGGTGGAAAGCATCCAGGGCCTGGACGAAATCAAGGCGCTGCAGGCCGAAGCACGCTTCGAGCGCCAGTGGAACCAGTACAACGCAGCCTGTGCACACACCAACCTGCGCCTGCGCACGCTCACCAACGGCCTGGTGACCTGGACCCAGAACGTGCAAGGTGCCGTGTTTGCCGTGGTCATCGTGGTCGGTGCACCGATGGTGATCGCCGGCGACCTCACCACCGGTAGCCTGGTGGCGGCGTCGATGCTGTCGTCGCGAATGATGGCGCCGCTGGCCCAGCTGACCCATGTGCTGACCCGCTGGCAGCAGGCCAAGGTCGCCCTGCAAGGCCTGGACAAACTGATGCAGTCGGCGGTCGACCACCCCGAAGGCGAAGCGCGCGTGCACCTGCCGGCAATCCGCGGTGAATACCGCCTGCGCCAGGCCAACTTCCGCTACAGCGAAGAATCTCCCCCGGTGCTCAACATTGGCCAACTGGATATTCAGCCGGGCGAACGCATTGCAGTGCTCGGCCGCAACGGCGCGGGCAAGTCCACCCTGCTGCAGGCGTTGGGCGGGGCCATGGACCTGGTACAGGGCGAGGTCAGCCTGGACGGCATCGCCCTGGCCCACCTCGACCCTGCCGACCTGCGCCGCGACGTAGGCTTGCTGCCGCAGTACGCGCGGCTGTTCCACGGCACCCTGCGGGAAAACCTGACCCTCGGTGCCGGCCAGGCCAGCGACCAGGAACTGGTGGCCGCGCTGGCTGCCACCGGGGCGCTGGACTTTGTCCGCCGCCTGCCCAAGGGTATGGACCACCTGATCCTCGAAGGCGGCCTGGGCCTGTCTGGCGGCCAGCGCCAGGCACTGGTGCTGTCGCGCCTGTTGGTGCGCCAGCCACAGGTGCTGCTGCTGGATGAACCTACGGCATCGCTGGACGACATGACCGAGCGCAAACTGCTGGATAACCTGGAGCGCTTCTGCCAGGGCCGCACGCTGGTGATCGCTACCCACCGCCTGAGCGTGCTGCAACGGGTCGAGCGCATTGTGGTGCTCGACGGTGGGCGCATCGTCATCGATGACACCCGCGATGCCGCATTGGCCAAACTGCAAGGAGCGCAGGCATGAGCAACCACGAACTCCCGGCGTCCTACCTGGACGGGCAGGACGACCGGGCCGTTTTCCGCGCCGGGCGCCTCATCACCCTCAGCGCACTGATGCTGGCCGCGTTCCTGGCCTGGGCCGCCTGGTTCGAGGTGACCGAGGTTTCCACCGGTACCGGCAAGGTCATCCCCAGCTCCCGGGAGCAGGTGATCCAGTCGTTCGAAGGGGGGATCGTCGCGCAGATGAACGTGGCCGAAGGCGACCTGGTCGAGCGCGGCCAGGTACTGGCCCAGTTGGACCCGACCAAGACCGCCTCCAGCGTGGGCGAAAGCGAGGCCAAGTACCGCGCTGCCAAGGCCAGCCAGGCCCGGCTGCAGGCCGAGGTGACCGGCAAACCGCTGGCCTTCCCGGCCAGCCTGCGCGACTCGCCCGAACTGATCGAAGCGGAAACGGCGCTGTACCAGACCCGCCGCCGTGGCCTGGAGCAGACCCTGGCCGGCATCGAGGATTCGCTGCGGCTGGTGCGCAGTGAGCTGAAGATCACCGAAAACCTGGCGAAAATGGGCGCCTCCAGCCGGGTCGAGGTCATCCGCCTGAACCGCCAGCGTTCGGAGCTTGAACTCAAAGCCAACGAGGCCCGGTCCGACTACCTGGTGCGCGCCCGGGAGGAGCTGGCCAAGGCCAGCGCCGAGGCCGACAGCCTGTCAGAGGTAATCCGCGGGCGCAGCGACTCGCTCACCCGCCTGACCCTGCGTTCGCCGGTGCGCGGCATCGTCAAGGACATCGAGGTGAACACCCTGGGCGGCGTGGTACAACCCGGTGGCCAGGTGATGAAAATCGTGCCGATGGACGAGCGCCTGCTGATCGAAACCCGCATCGCCCCGCGCGACATTGCCTTCATCCACCCGGACCAGGCGGCCAAGGTCAAGATCAGTGCCTATGACTATTCGGTGTATGGCGGGCTGGATGGCAAGGTGGTGGGTATTTCGCCGGATACCTTGCAAGACGAGGTGAAACCGGAAATCTACTACTACCGCGTGTTCATCCGTACCGAGCAGGACAGCCTGAAGAACAAGGCCGGCAAGCACTTCGCGATTGTCCCGGGGATGATTGCCACAGTGGATATCCGCACTGGCGAAAAAACCATACTCGATTACCTGATCAAACCGCTGAACCGGGCCAAGGAGGCCCTGCGCGAGCGCTGATCCACACTGCTGCCAAGCGCTGGCCCTTGTAGGAGCGGCCTCGTGTCGCGAAAGGGCTGCAAAGCAGCCCCTGCAGTTTGTGCATCTGTGCTGAAACCCCGGGGCTGCTTTGCAGCCCTTTCGCGACACGAGGCCGCTCCTACAGGGTTGCTCAGCCTTCTTGATCTGCGGCGGATTGCGCCCTAAAGCCCAGCCTGACCTGGCCGATAACCGATTATCCCCCCGTTTCCCACCGAAGGTCACCATGGCCACGCAAAAAGCCCGCGCGGACTCCTTGTCGCTGCTGCTGTTCACCCTGCGCAGCGGCAAGCTGATGGCAATCAACCTGCTCAAGGTCAGCGAGATCATCCCCTGCCCGCCGCTGACCAAGCTGCCCGAGTCGCACCCCCACGTGAAAGGCGTAGCCACCTTGCGTGGCCATTCGTTGTCGGTCATCGACCTGTCCCGTGCCATCGGCGAGCAGCCGCTGGAGGACCCGCAAGGCGGTTGCCTGATCGTCACCGAGATCAGCCGTTCGCGCCAGGGCCTGCACGTGCAGGCCGTAAGCCGCATCGTGCATTGCCTGAGCACCGACATCAAACCGCCGCCCTATGCCTCGGGCAACCGCTCGTTCATCACCGGTGTTACCCGCGTCGACAACTCCTTGGTGCAGGTGCTGGATATCGAGAAGGTCATCCACGGCATTGCCCCGCCTGCGCCAGAGCCGGCGCGCGGCTCAGTAAGCGCAGAAGACGCCAGCCTGCTGGCCGCCACCAATATCCTGGTGGTGGACGACAGCCAGGTGGCCCTGCAGCAGTCGGTGCACACCCTGCGCAACCTGGGCATCGAGTGCCACACCGCGCGCAGCGCCAAGGACGCGATCAATGTGCTGCTGGAACTGCAAGGCACTGCACAGGAGATCAACGTGGTCGTCTCCGATATCGAAATGAGCGAGATGGATGGCTACGCCTTCACCCGAACCCTGCGTGAAACCCCCGACTTCCAGCACCTGTACGTGCTGCTGCACACCTCGCTGGACAGCGCCATGAGCAGCGAGAAGGCAACCCAGGCCGGGGCGAATGCCATCCTCACCAAGTTTTCCTCGCCGGAGCTGACCGATTGTCTGGTGGTGGCAGCACGTGCCGTGGTGTTCGCCGAGCACTGATATATTCAGCGACAAACTCCCCGGCTTGCTGCCGGGGGCAAGTCGGGCATAATTCGGGCCCTCGCAAAAAATTTGCCGGAACCCGCCATGAAGTATCTCAGCTCCATCCTGATCGGCTGCGCCCTTTTCAGCGGTATCGCCCAGGCTTCCAGCAGCCAGGCCTGGAACACGCAGCGCCAGCAGATGCTCAAAGCCTGCCTGGCGGCCAGCCAGTTCAAGGACGCCCACGCCCGCGGCAAGCCCGCCGAATTCGATGACCAGGTAGGCATGAGTGCCTTGCTGGTCGAAGGTGTCTACCCGCAGAAGCACATGCAGCAGCGCACTGGCACCGAGCTGTGCCTGTACGACCGCCAACAGCAGCGTGCCTTCGTCAGCGAATGGAGCCCGCAAGCCAAGTGACCGCCACCTTGCGTTTTGGCTGCACCGGATGCGGCAAGTGCTGCAGCGGCCACCATGTCCCCCTGACCCTGGCCGAGGCAGGCCGCTGGGCACATGACGGCGGTCAGGTGGTTGTGCTGATCGAAGCCTTCGTCACCGATGGCCCGGGCATGCCGGTGGAGCAACGTGAGCATGTGCTGCGCCGGTCGTACCCGGTAGCCTGCGGCAATGGCCAGGCGCGGGTGTCGGTGACCTTTGCCGCGTTCAACCCCGGCCGCTGCCGCAACCTGGACGACAACGACCGCTGCAGCATCTATGAGCAACGGCCGTTGGTTTGCCGCATCTACCCGGTGGAAATCAACCCGCACCTCCCCCTGCGCCCAGAGGCCAAGGACTGCCCGCCAGAAGCCTGGCAGCAGGGGCCTGCGCTGCTTCACGGCACGCAACTGGTGGATGCCGGGCTGGAGGCATTGGTGCAGGCTTCGCGCCAGGCCGACCGTGACGACATTGGCGCCAAGGTGGCGGTGTGCCAGGCACTGGGCATGACCACCAGTGCGCTCAAGGGCAACGGGTTTACCGCCTACCTGCCGGACATGGGCGCGTTTGCCGGGGCGCTGGCGCAGGTGCCGGATGATGACGGTACACAGTGGACCTTGCATGTGGAGGATGAGACGCTGGCGGCGGGCTTGCAGGGGCAGGGTTTGCACACCACCAACGAGCCCCCGGTGTATTACGCCTTTATCGGTTTCTAGCCCTGCAGGTGGTGGGGGCGGGTTCACCCGCGAGGGAGCAGACCGTGCAGCCGGTTATCTGAAACTGACACGGTTGTCAGCCAGCGGTCACGCTGCCGACCCGGTTCGGCGGCTATAAGATGGAATGACTGACCACCCTCCCCATTGGCCAAGGTGCCCGCACCAATGCGACGTCCGTTCCGCTCTGCCTTGCTTGCCGCCTTGGTACTGCTCATCCTGGTAGCAGCGGGAACTTGGTACACCCAGCGCCAGCCTGCCCCCGCCGCCCGCTCGCAAACGGCCATCCCGGTGCGGGTGGTAACCGTCGTCCAACGGGACGTACCCCGCTACGCCAGCGCCATCGGTTCGGTGCTGTCGCTGCACAGCGTCGAGGTGCGCCCGCAGGTCGAGGGGGTACTGACCCAGGTTCTGGTCAAGGAAGGCCAGTGGGTCAAGCAGGGCGACTTGCTCGCCACCCTCGACGACCGCGCCATACAGGCCCAGCTCGACCAGGCGCGCGCCCTGCTCGGCCAAAGCCAGGCGCAGATCCAGGTGGCGGCAGTGGACTTGCGGCGCTACCGCCTGCTCAGCCGCGATAACGGCGTGTCCAGGCAACAGCTCGACCAGCAACAGGCACTGGTCAACCAGTTGCAGGCCACCGTCAAAGGCAACCAGGCAGCCATCGCCAACGCCCAGGTGCAGCTGTCGTATACCCGAATCCGCTCGCCGGTGACTGGCCGGGTGGGCATTCGCAACGTCGACCCGGGCAACCTGGTACGCACCAGCGACACGCAAGGCTTGTTCAGCGTGACGCAGATCGACCCGATCGCCGTCGAGTTCGCCCTGCCCCAGCAAATGCTGCCAACCCTGCAACGCCTGCTCACGGCACCGGCACCTGCGCTGGTGCAGGCGTACATGGACGCTGACGGCGAACGCAGCCTGCTTGGCGAAGGCCACCTGGCGCTGATCGACAACCAGGTTTCCGCCACCACCGGCACCGTGCGGGTCAAAGCCGAATTCGACAACAAGGACGGCCGCCTGTGGCCGGGGCAACTGGTCACCGTCCGCCTGCGCACCGCCCTGCAGGAAAACGCCCTGGTGGTCCCGCCGCCGGTGTTGCAACGTGGGGTGGACGGGCACTTCGTCTACCGCCTGGACGGCGACAAGGTCACCAGCGTGCCGGTCAAGGTGCTGTACCAGGACAGCGAGCTGAACGTTATTGCCGGGGTCGAGCCGGGTGAGCGCCTGGTGCTCGATGGCCAGTCGCGGCTCAAGCCCGGTTCACGGGTAGAGGTCAGCCCCGCTGCGCCTACAGCCCCGGCCATGGCAGACCAGCGGAGCCAGCCATGAACACGCGCAACGGTGTTTCGGCCTGGTGCATCGACCACCCCATCGCCACCTTGCTGCTGACCTTCGCCCTGGTGCTGTTGGGCGCCATCGCCTTCCCACGGCTGCCGGTGGCCCCCTTGCCCGAGGCCGATTTCCCCACCATTCAGGTGACCGCGCAACTGCCCGGCGCCAGCCCGGAAACCATGGCCTCGTCGGTGGCAACGCCGCTGGAGGTGCAATTCAGTGCCATCCCCGGCATGACCCAGATGACCAGCAGCAGCGCGCTGGGCTCGACCACCCTGGTGCTGCAGTTCACCCTCGACAAGAACATCGACACGGCCGCGCAGGAAGTGCAGGCGGCGATCAACACCGCTACTGCGCGCCTGCCGCAAGACCTGCCCAACCCGCCCACCTGGCGCAAGGTAAACCCGGCCGACAGCCCGGTGCTGGTGATGACAGTCAGCTCCAGCCAGATGCCCGGCAACGACCTCAGCGACTACGCCGAAACCTTGCTGGCTCGGCAGTTGAGCCAGATCGAAGGGGTCGGCTTGATCAACATCACCGGGCAACTGCGCCCGGCGATCCGCGTGCAGGCGCAGCCGGAAAAACTCGCCGCCATCGGCCTGACCCTGGCCGACCTGCGCCAGGCCATTGCGCAAACCAGCCTGAACCTGGCCAAGGGCGCCCTGTACGGCGAACACAGCGTGTCGACCCTGGCCGCCAACGACCAGCTGTTCCACCCCGAGGACTACGCGCAACTGATCGTCTCGTACCGCAACGGTAGCCCGGTGTACCTGCGCGACGTGGCCACGGTCGTCAGCGGCGCGGAAAACGCCTACGTCAAGGCCTGGTCCGGCGACCAGCCGGGGCTGAACCTGGTGATCTTCCGCCAGCCCGGCGCCAATATCGTCGACACCGTGGACCGGGTCATGGCCGCGCTGCCCAAGCTGCAGGAAATGCTGCCGGCCTCGGTAGAGGTGTCGGTGCTGCAGGACCGCACGCAAACCATCCGCGCCTCGCTGCATGAGGTGGAACTGACCTTGATGATCGCCGTGGCGCTGGTCATCGGGGTGATGGCGCTGTTCCTGCGCCAGTGGTCGGCGACGCTGGTGGTATCCAGCGTACTCGGGGTATCGCTGATCGCCAGTTGCGCACTGATGTACGTGCTGGGCTTCAGCCTGAACAACCTGACCTTGGTGGCCATCGTCATTTCCGTGGGTTTCGTGGTGGACGATGCCATCGTGGTGGTGGAGAACATCCACCGCCACCTGGAAGCCGGCGACGACAGCCGTACCGCAGCGCTCAAGGGTGCAGGGGAAATCGGCTTCACCGTGGTCTCGATCAGCCTGTCGCTGATCGCAGCGTTCATCCCACTGCTGTTCATGGGCGGGGTGGTTGGCCGGCTGTTCAAGGAATTCGCCCTGACCGCCACATCCACCATCCTGATTTCAGTGGTGGTGTCGCTGACCCTGGCGCCGACCTTGTGTGCGCTGTTCATGCACCGCCCACCTGACGGGCACCAGGGCGGTTTCGGCGAACGCCTGGTCAACTGGTACGAGCGGGGCCTGGACCGTGCCCTCGCCCACCAGCGCGTGACGCTGGGCATGTTCGCAGTGACCCTGGCGCTGGCGGTCGTGGGCTACGTGGCCATCCCCAAGGGCTTTTTCCCGCTGCAGGACACCGGCTTCATCCTTGGCACCAGCGAGGCGGCCGCGGATGTGTCGTACCCGTCGATGATCGAGAAACATCAGGCGCTGGCGAAAATCATCGGTGCCGACCCGGCGGTGCGCGCGTTCTCGCATTCGGTGGGCGTTACCGGCAGCAACCAGACCATCGCCAACGGCCGTTTCTGGATTGCCCTCAAGCCCCGTGGCGAGCGGGATGTCTCGGCCAGCGAACTGATCGACCGCCTGCGCCCCAAGCTGGCCCAGGTGCCGGGGATCGTGCTGTACATGCGCGCCGGCCAGGACATCAACCTCAGCTCCGGCCCTTCACGCACCCAGTACCAGTACGTGCTCAAGAGCAACGACGCCGAGGCGCTCAACCTCTGGACCCAGCGCCTGACCGAGCGGCTGCGCAACAACCCGGCGCTGCGCGACCTGTCCAATGACCTGCAACTGGGGGCCAGCGTCACGCGCATCGACATCGACCGCCAGGCCGCCGCCCGTTTCGGCCTGACCACTACAGACGTCGACCAGGCACTGTACGACGCCTTCGGCCAGCGCCAGATCAGCGAGTTCCAGACCGACACCAACCAGTACAAGGTCATTCTGGAACTGGATCCGCGCCAGCGTGGTAAAGCCGAGAGCCTCAACTACTTCTACCTGCGTTCGCCCCTGAGCAATGAAATGGTGCCCCTGGCGGCCGTGGCCCATGTGGCGCCGCCCAGCACCGGGCCGCTGTCGATCAGCCACGACGGCCTGTTCCCGGCCGCCAACCTGTCGTTCAACCTGGCCCCGGGCGTGGCCCTTGGCGATGCGGTGAGCATCCTTGAACGCACCCAGCGCGAGCTGGGCATGCCCGATTCGATCAGCGGCAACTTCCAGGGCGCGGCGCAGGCCTTCCAAAGCTCGCTGGCGAGCCAGCCTTGGCTGATCCTGGCGGCACTGGTGGCGGTGTACATCATTCTCGGCGTGTTGTACGAAAGTTTTGTCCACCCACTGACGATCATCTCCACCCTGCCCTCGGCGGGCCTTGGCGCGTTGATCCTGCTGTGGGCCATGGGCCAGGACTTCAGCATCATGGGGCTGATCGGCATCGTGCTGCTGATCGGCATCGTCAAGAAAAACGGCATCCTGCTGATCGACTTTGCCCTGCAAGCCCAGCGCCAGCAGGGCCTTTCACCGGAGCAGGCGATTCATCAGGCCTGTTTGACGCGGTTCCGGCCGATCATCATGACAACCCTGGCCGCGCTGCTCGGCGCGGTACCGCTGATGTTCGGCTTTGGCACCGGCGCCGAATTGCGCCAGCCACTGGGCATTGCCGTGGTCGGCGGCCTGCTGGTGAGCCAGGCGCTGACGCTGTTCACCACCCCGGTCATATACTTGGCCCTGGAGCGCCTGTTCCATCGCCGTCAGGCTGCCCGCGCGGCAGCGCCAAGTGCCAGTTAGGACAAGACCATGCGTGTGCTGATCATCGAAGACGAAGAAAAAACCGCCGACTACCTGCATCGCGGCCTCACCGAGCAAGGCTTCAGTGTGGACCTGGCGCGCGATGGCATCGATGGCCTGCACCTGGCACTGGAGGGCGACTATGCCGTCATTGTGCTGGATGTGATGCTGCCCGGGCTGGACGGCTACGGCGTGCTCCGCGCCCTGCGTGCGCGCAAGCAGACCCCGGTGATCATGCTGACCGCCCGTGAGCGGGTCGAAGACCGTGTCCGTGGCCTGCGCGAAGGCGCCGATGACTACCTGGGCAAGCCATTTTCGTTTCTGGAACTGGTGGCCCGGCTACAGGCACTGACCCGCCGCAGTAGCAGCCATGAGCCCCTGCAGGTTCAGGTGGCCGACCTGTGGATCGACCTGATGGCACGCAAGGCCACGCGGGCCGGCCAGCGCCTGGACCTGACCGCCAAAGAGTTCTCGCTGCTCAGCGTGCTGGCCCGCCGGCAGGGGGAAATCCTGTCGAAGACGGCAATTGCCGAACTGGTCTGGGACATCAATTTCGACAGCGACGCCAACGTGGTCGAGGTCGCGATCAAACGCCTGCGGGCCAAGCTCGACGGGCCGTTCGACCAGAAACTGCTGCACACCATTCGAGGCATGGGTTATGTCCTGGAAAACCGTGCGGGGTAACTCCATTGCGCTGCGTTTGTCGGCGTTGTTCATCCTGGTGGCGTTGGCCGTGTTCCTGCTGATCGGCTCGGCCTTGTATCGCCAGGTCGACCGCAGCCTCGACCTGTTGCCGCAAGCCGAGCTGGAGGCGCGCTTCAGCGTGCTCGAATCCACACTCAACCGCTACGGCACGCCCGAGCACTGGGCCAAGATCATCAACAAGCTGAACCTGCTGAGCGAGGAAGACAAGCGCATCCGTTTCTGGGTGGTCGGTAGCGACCCCGGCTATGAATATGGCAAGCCCAGCGCGCGGGTGCGCCAGTTCGCCGAGGGCGCGCAGGGCATGCGCGACCTGCGCCTGCCGGACCACCCCTACCCGTACAAAGTGCTGGTCAGCGAGCTGCCGGCGCTAGGCCAGCGCCCGCCACTGCGGTTCATGATCGGCATCGACACCGAAACCTTCTGGCAGGCCCAGCACAGCCTGCTGCTGGCGATCATCGGGCTGGCGGTGCTTGGCGTGCTGCTGGCCTCGGTGTTGGGCTACTGGGTCGCGCGCATCGGCTTGCGCCCTTTGCTGGCGCTTTCCAGGGAGGCCCAGGCACTGGCCCCGCCACGCCTGGACGGGCGCCTGCAAACCCAGGCCCTGGCCCCTGAGCTGGCGCAGTTCGCCAGTGCCTTCAACGCCGCGCTCGACCGGGTCAGCCAGGCCTACTCACGGCTGGAGGCGTTCAATGCCGACGTTGCCCACGAGCTGCGTTCGCCGCTGACCAACCTGATCGGCCAGACCCAGGTGGCGCTGACCCGCGGGCGCAGCGCCGAGCACTACTTCGAAGTGCTGCAATCGAACCTGGAAGAGCTGGAGCGCCTGCGCAGCATCATCAACGACATGCTGTTCCTGGCCAGTGCCGACCAGGGCAGCAAAGCCACTGCCCTGACCCAGGCATCGCTGGCCGAAGAGGTGGCGACCACACTCGACTACCTTGACTACATTCTCGAAGACGCGCAAGTCAGCGTCAGCGTCAGTGGCGATGCCCAGGTTCCCATCGAAAAAGCCCAATTGCGCCGGGCGTTGATCAACCTGCTGAACAATGCCGTGCAGCATACGGCGCCGCACCAGGTGATCCAGGTAAGGATCGTCCCCGGGCCGCAGCAGGTCAGCATTGCCGTGAGCAACCCGGGACCTGCGATTGCCGACGAGCACCTGCCGCTGCTGTTCGAGCGTTTCTACCGGGTGGATGCGGCGCGCAGCAACAGCGGGGGCGGGAACCATGGCTTGGGCCTGGCCATCGTCAAGGCAATTGCGCTGATGCATGGCGGGGACGTGTTCGTGCGCAGTGAAGCCGGGGCGAATACATTCGGTATCCAGCTCCCGACCTGTAGGAGCGGCCTTGTGTCGCGATGGGGTGCGAAGCAGCCCCTGGTTCAGTGACAGGGCGGCAATTGCCGGGGCTGCAAAGGCCGCGTCTAGCCTGCGGCTTGCAAACGAAAGCCCTATTGCTTTTTGCGTATATCGTTACCTTTTGCGCAACAGTGCTTATCGCACTTCGCTCTGTATCAAGTGCAATGAAAGGACTAACTTTAGCCCGTCCTCATTAGCACTTGCACAGCAAGAAGGTAGTTTCAAATGTCCAACAGTATGGGTATTGCCAGCGTTTTCGTCCTGTCGTCCCTGTTGTTGTCGCCCCTGGCCATGGCCGAAGAATCGCCGGCGTTCGTCAACCGTAACAGCGAACTCGCCGCCGTGCACCAAGAGGCCCGCGAAAGCGTTGCCGCACATAAGGCCGACGTGATGAAAGATGCTGAACAGACAGCTTCCAAGGCCTCTGTCGATGCCAAAGCCGACAGCTGATCAGGCGCTGTTGTTGCTTCCACTTTCCCTTGGCTACGCCATGGGCACAGCCTGTGCCGATATGTTAGCCTTTTAAAGCCGCTGCTCATCAGCGGCTTTTTTTATGTGCCCGTAACTCTCAGCCCGGCTGTAACGTTTACCCATAAGAAAGACGCACATTCAAAATAAAAACTGCCCCACCGTCAGACCAAAGGAGCTTCTACCGGTGCCTTCCGCGTTTCGTTTCACCCCGTTTTTCATTGCATTGACTGCAACGATCCCTTGCGCCGCCCAGGCAGATGAAGACAAGGCTGATGGCTTCATCGAAGGGTCGTCCTTCAATCTGCATTTGCGCAATGCCTACTTCAACCGCGACAACCACAACGCCGGCGTGCGCGATACCCGCGAGTGGGGCCAGGGCGCAGTAGCGCGGTTCGAGTCGGGCTACACCCCAGGCACGGTCGGTTTTGGCCTGGACGCCCATGCCATGCTGGGCCTGAAGCTCGACGGTGGCGGCGGCCATGCCGGCACCAGCATCCTGCCAGCGCACATCAAGGACGACGGCGAACTGGGTGCTGCGCCGCATTCGTTTTCCACCGCTGGCGCTGCAGTCAAGCTCAAAGCCTTCGACACCGAACTGAAGGCCGGTGACCTGTTCCTCACCAACCCGGTGATTGCCGGCGGCGAAACCCGCATGCTGCCGCAAACCTTCCGCGGTGTGAGCCTGACCAACACCAGCGTCGACGGTTTGCTGCTCGAAGGCGGCCAGGTGAGCTTCACCCACCCGTACAACCAGAGTGGCCACCGCCGCATCGACACCTACTACGGCTCGCTCGACGAACACGACAAGAGCAAGCACCTGAACTGGGCTGGTGCCTCCTGGAGCGGTACGCCGAACATCACCGCCAACCTGTACGCCGCCGAACTGAAGGACATCTGGAACCAGTACTACGCTGATCTCGACTACACCTACGTGGTCAGCGATCTGGTCAGCCTGAACCCCGGTGTGCACTTCTATCACACCCAGGACACCGGCCAGGCCCTGCTGGGCAAGATCGACAACAACACCTACAGCGTGCACTTCACCGTCAACGCCGGGTACCACAGCGTCACCGCCGCCTACCAGCGGGTCAATGGCAACACCCCGTTCGACTACATCAACCTGGGCGACAGCGTGTACCTGGACAACTCGCGCATGTACTCGGACTTCAACGCCCCCAACGAGCGGTCGTGGAAGCTGCAGTACAACTATGACTTCGCAGGTGTCGGCGTGCCTGGCCTGACCAGCTCGCTGTCCTATTCGCGCGGCGAAGCGGACCTGACCAAGGCCACCCAGGACACCACCCATTACGACTACTACCGTGCCGATGGCAAGAACGCCATGCATTGGGAACGCGACCTGGACTTGAAGTACGTGTTCCAGGAGGGTGACCTGAAGGACCTGTCGGTGCTGGTGCGCTATGCCACCCACCGTGGCAGCCAGGGCTATGCCTCGATCGACAGCAACAGCGACAACGATGAACTGCGGGTGATCGTCGATTACCCCGTGAACGTGTTCTGACCCTCGTTTGCAGGCAGCACACCTGAACGCCTGTGGGAGCGGGCATGCCCGCGAACACCGGTGAAGCCGGTGCCATACACCGCAACACTTGCTCCGCGGGCACGCCCGCTCCCACAGGGTTCAGCGTAAATCCAACATGCAGTACAGCGTGATTCCGTCGGACAAATCTTGTCCGACAATCCTTGCTTCCCTAGAATACCGCCGCCGCGAATGGCCCTGCCCCTGCAGTAGCGACCATGCCCACCCAATCCCCGCCTCGAGCATTTTACAGGTCGCACCCCGAGCTGACCCTCAATTTGGGCAGTTGCCTCGCCGTGCTCGCTATCGTGGCGATCGTCAGCTACCTGCTGGCCCGCGAGCGGGACAGCGTCGAGCAGTCGGCCGTGCGTTCAGCCAACAACATCGTGCAACTGATCGAAAGCGACATCCTGCGCAATGCCGAGCTGTACGACCAATCGCTCAAAGGGTTGATCTGGGCCGTTGGGCGCAAGGAGCTTCCGGAAATTCCCGGCCCGTTGCGCCAGCGTCTGCTGTTCAATGAGGCGTTCGTCGACCGCCAACGCGGTGACGTGCTTTGGCTGGACAAGCAAGGCAACGTGGTCGGTGACTCCACCAGCAGCGTGCCGCGCCAGGCCAACTTTGGCGATACCGGGGTCTTCAGGGCGCACCAGCACAATGCTCACCTGGGGCTGCTGGTGGGCCCGCCATTCAAGGCCAAACTGGGTGACCTGGACTGGTGCATCAGCTTCAGCCGGCGTATTTCCGGGCCGCAAGGCGAGTTTGCCGGGGTCGCCGCCGGGGCGCTGCGCCTGTCGTACTTCAACGAGCTGTTCCGGCGCCTGGACATCGGCGACGACAGCAGCATCAGCCTGCTGAACACGGATGGGCAATTGCTCGCCCGGCAAACCTCGCGCCCGGAAACGCTTGAGATCGGTACCAATTTTGCCACTCGGCCGAATTTCAAACGCATTCTCCGCGAGCAGCACGGGAGTTTCACCGCCCCCGCGACCAGTAACGGCCAGCCACGCATGTTCACCTTCGCCCGGGTAGCGCAGTTACCGCTGATCGTGCTGGTGCAGCATTCAGCTGACGAGGTGTTCCAATCGTGGCGCCGTACCGCCACGGTGGTCAGTGTCGCCACGGGCGTATTGTGCATCGGCATCCTCTGGCTCACCTTGCTGCTGGGCCGGGAATTGCGCCGCCGCCACGAAGCCGAACAGGGCTTGGCGACACTGGCAGCAACCGACAGCCTCACCGGCTTGGCAAACCGCCGGCGGCTGGATCAGGTATTGCGGCAGGAGTGGGCGCGGGCGCAGCGCAATCACATGCCGTTGGCGTTGCTGATGGTGGATGTCGACCATTTCAAGGCATTCAACCAGCGCCATGGTCATGCCGGTGGCGACCATGCCCTGCGCGAGGTGGCCAAGGCCATCGAGGCATGCCTGAGACGGCCTGCAGATCTGGCTGCGCGCTACGGCGGGGAGGAGTTTCAGGTAGTACTGCCGGAGACCGACCTGGCAGGTGCTCAAGTAATGGCTGAGCGCATCCGCCGGAGTGTAGAAGAGCTTGTACCGTTTGCCGATGATGCCCGTGGGGTCACGGTCAGCATCGGCATCGGTCTGTCCGGCACCCAGTACGACCTGGCCAGGTTGCTGGGTGCCGCGGACGAGGCCCTCTACCGGGCCAAGGCCAAAGGCCGTAACCGGGTAGAGGGCCCAGAGGCTTAAGAGCGGGCGCGAGCAGCGTTGCGCAGGGCTTTCACCTGGTCGTGATTACGCTGCACGCCTTGCAGCTGCTTCTCCACCAGGGCATAGGTAGTGTCTGAGGCAGTGCGGCCCAGTTTAACCAGCTTCTCACGGGCTTCCTTATAAGCCTTCAGGGCATGGTCCTCGCCGCGCTCCACTTCGTTGAGCACTGCTTCTTCATCCTTGCCGGTGACCATCGACTTAAGGTTGACCCAGCCGCGATGCAGGTCGCCACTGAAGCTGGTAGAGGTTTCCGGGTCGCCACCCAGGCGGCGCACTTCGCTTTGCAGTTCACCGGCCGCATTGGCGCATTCGCCGGCGCGCTGGGCGAAGAACGATTTCAGCTCCGGGTTCTTGACATCATCGGCCGACTCACGAAAACCTTTCTCGCCGTCCTTGCTGTACTCGATCAGGTCGTTCAGTACATCGATCACGTCTTTGTTCGGGTTGCTCATGGTAAAGCTCCTTGGCAGGTGATAGTCATCTGGATAGGAGCAGTGTTCGTGCCAACCTGGAATGATCTTGAATATTCTTTAATATCAACAGCTTAGATAACAACCAGAAAAGCCGGATACCGGTGTTCTGCATGATTACCGCTTGGGCGCTCGTGCAGATTGCAGTATGGTCGGCGCTTCGTCACAACCCGGTCTCTGCTGATGAAACCCGAAACCCTGGAACTGTTGGTGACCCGCACGATGCCCTTCGGCAAATACCAGGGGCGATGCATTGCCGACTTGCCGGGAGACTACCTGGCCTGGTTCGCACGCAAGGGTTTCCCTACGGGGGAACTGGGGGGGGTGCTGGCGTTGATGCATGAGATCGACCATAACGGCCTGGGTGATCTGCTAAAGCCATTGCGGCAGAAGCACGGGTGAACCCGCTCCCTCAGGTGGCCCGCGCACTCTGCAAGCCTGCGAAATTCCTGTAGGAGCGGGCTTACCCGCGAAGAGGCCAGTACTGCCTATACAAACCGCTAGCCTTTAACGGGCGCCACAGCCAGCTCTACCCGCTCACTCTTCTTGATCACGGCATAGACCACCGCCGTGAGCAAACTGCCCGCGACGATCGCCAACAGGTACAGCAGCGCGTGGTTGATCGCATTAGGGATCAGCAGCACGAACAAGCCGCCATGCGGGGCCATCAGCTTGCAGCCGAAGTACATCGACAATGCCCCGGTCAACGCACCACCGGCGACACTGGCCGGAATAACCCGCAGCGGGTCTTTGGCAGCAAACGGGATCGCCCCTTCCGAGATGAAGCACAGCCCCAACGCCAGGGCCGCCTTACCGGCCTCGCGCTCGCTTTGCGCGAACTTGCGCCGGGCAATGAAGGTGGCGATACCCAGGCCGATCGGCGGCACCATGCCCGCCGCCATGGTCGCGGCCATGGGGGCGTAGCTCGACGAGGCCAGCAGCCCCACCGAGAACGCATAGGCGGCCTTGTTGATCGGCCCGCCAAGGTCGACACACATCATGCCGCCCAGCAAAAGCCCCAGCAGAATGGCGTTGGTGGTGCCCATGCTGTCCAGGAAGCGGGTAAGGCCTTCCAGCATGGCTGCAACCGGCTGGCCGACCACGTAGATCATCACCAGGCCGGTGAACAGGCTCGCCAGCAACGGGATGATCAGGATCGGCTTGAGCGCCTCCAGGCTGCTGGGCAAACGAGCCCAGCGGGCGATGGCCTTGGCGCTGTAGCCCGCCAGGAAACCGGCCACGATGCCGCCAATGAAGCCGGCACCCAGGGTGCTCGCCAGCAGGCCACCGATCATGCCCGGCGCCAACCCGGGGCGGTCGGCGATAGACCAGGCAATATAGCCCGCCAGCAGTGGCACCATCAGTTTGAAGGCCGCTTCGCCACCAATCTGCATCAGCGCCGCCGGCAAGGTGCCGGGCTCCTTGTAGGCCTCGATGCCGAACACGAATGACAGCGCGATCAGCAGGCCGCCCGCCACCACCATCGGCAGCATGAACGACACGCCAGTCAGCAGGTGCTTGTACACACCGGTCTTTTCACCCTTGGCGGGCGCGGCCGCCGCGGCATCGGCGCTGTTTTCCACCTTGCCTTCGGCCAAGGCCTTGTCCAGCGTGGCCCGCGCCTGCTTGAGGGCGACCCCAGTACCACAGCGGTAAATACGTTTGCCGGCAAAGCGGGCGGTGGGCACCTCGATGTCGGCGGCCAACAGCACCACATCGGCCTGGGCGATGGCTTCGGCAGACAACGGGTTGCGTGCGCCGACCGAGCCCTGGGTTTCCACGGTGAGCTGGTAGCCCACTTGTTGCGCTGCCTGCTGCAAAGCCTCCGCGGCCATGAAGGTGTGAGCCACACCGGTCGGGCAGGCTGTGACGGCAACAATCTTGACGCCGGCAGAACGCTCTTCCAGCGCCGGCTTGCCTGGCACATCCGTCAGCAAGCGGGCGTTGGCCGCCGCCTCATCGAGGAAACCTTCGCGGTCGGCCAGGGCCTGCGACGGCGTGCTCTGGAACAGGCGCTTGCCGACGAAGCGGGACAGGTCAACCGGGCCGGTGCTGACCACCAGCACCCAGTCGGCCTCGGCGATTTGCGTCGCGCTCAGTTGCCGCTCGGGGTGTTCGGCATCCTGCACCTCGACACTGGTGCTCCAACCGCGCCGCTGGGCTGCGGCAGACAGCAAGCGGGCACTCAGCAAACTCGACACCTGGCCATTAGGGCAGGCGGTGACAATGGCAATGTTCATCGGCAACCCTCTTGTTGTTCTGTCAGTTGCACGGCCGCCTGCAGCCGAGCCAGTTGCTCACGGTCGCAGATGCCGAAGCCAACCTGGGTGACGGCCTGGGCGGCGATGGCGGTGGCCCGGGACAAGGTCTGCGCGGGCGCTTCGCCCTGCAGCAGGCCATGCACCATGCCGGCGACCAGGGAATCCCCTGCCCCCACCGTGCTGGCGACCCGCACCGTGGGCGGGACTGCGTGCAGCACGCGGTCGCGCATGTACCAGCTGACCCCCTGCTCACCCGCCGATACCACCACGTGTTCGATGCCGCTGGCCAACAGGCACTCGGCAGCGGCGCCTTGCTGGGCCTGGGTAACCACTGCCTCGCCGAGCACTTCGCCCAGTTCTTCGGTATTGGGCTTGACCAGCCACGGCGCGCTTTGCAAACCGGCCCGCAAAGCTTCACCGCTGCTGTCCAGGGCCACCTTGAGGCCTTGGGCCTTGAGCTGTTCGAGCAATTGTTGGAACCACTCGGCGCTGACCCCACGCGGCAGGCTGCCGGCCACCACCACCGCATCGTGGCCTGGCGCGACCTGGGCCAGGCGGCTGAGCAAGGCATCGCGCGCCGCCTGGTCCACCAGCGGGCCTTGGCCGTTGATGTCGGTCACGCGGCCATCGGCTTCGACCAGCTTTATGTTGCTGCGGGTTTCACCCGCCACGCGGACAAAGCAGTCGGCGAAGCCGCGGGTTTCGATCAGCGCCTCGAACGGTTGCAGGTTGTCACCCCCGAGGAAGCCGCCCACGGTTACGCTGTGCCCCAGGTCGGCCAGCACCTGGGCGACATTCAGCCCCTTGCCGGCGGCGTGGCTGTGCTGCGCCTGGCTGCGGTTGACTTGCCCTGGGCGCAAGGTGCCCAGGCCGATGGTGAGATCCAGCGCCGGGTTCAGGGTAAGGGTGAGGATCTTGGCCATTCAGTAACGCTCCACCAGCGCGCGTACCGCTGCCGCGCTGTCCTGTTGCAGGGCCTCGCGCGCCAGGGCGCGGGCCGTTTGGTGATCGGCCTGGCGGACCAAGGCCTTGACTTCGGCAATGCTGCGCGCAGCGACGCTGAGTTCATCCACGTCCAGGCCCAGCAACACGGCGACCGCTTGCGGGTCGGCCGCCAGCTCACCGCACACACCTACCCATTTGCCATGGGCATGGGCGGCACGCACCGTCATGTCGATCAGGCTGAGCACCGCCGGGTGCAGGCCGTCGGCCTGGGCCGAGAGGCTTGGGTGGCCACGGTCGATGGCCAGGGTGTACTGCGTCAGGTCGTTGGTGCCGATGCTGAAAAAGTCCACTTCGCGGGCCAGCTGTGGCGCCAGCAGGGCTGCCGAGGGGACCTCGACCATGATGCCCAGTTGCAGGTCGGCGACCGGGATTTCGGCACGCAAACGCTCGACCATGGCCCGCGCCTCACGCCATTCGTGCACCTGGCCGACCATGGGGAACATGATACGCAGCGGCCGCTGGTCGGCGGCCCGCAGCAACGCACGCAACTGGTCTTCCATGAGGTGCGGGCGCTGCAGGGTCAAGCGCACGCCGCGCACGCCAAGGAACGGGTTTTCTTCGGCTGCAATCGGCCAATACGGCAACGGTTTGTCACCGCCGACATCCAGGGTACGCACTACCAGCGGCCGCCCGTCCAGGCCATCGAGCACACGGCGGTACTCGGCCTCCTGGGTGGCCACGTCCGGCGCTTGAGGGTGCGCCATGAAAATCAGCTCGGTGCGCAACAGGCCCACGCCCTCGGCACCTTGGTCCACCACCTTGGCGATGCCAGTGCTTTCGCCGATGTTGGCAAACACCTCGACTGCATGCCCATCACGGGTAACCGCGGGCTCGAAACGGCTGGCCCAGGCAGCCTGCAAACGCTGCTCGCGCTGGTCGCGCTCGGCCAGCGCGCGTTGCAGTTCATCGGCCGGCGGCGCCACGCTGACCGTACCGCGCTGGCCATCGAGCAGCAGCGGTGTACCGCTTTGCAGCAGCAGTATCGCGGCCCCTGCGCCAACCACGGCGGGGATACCCAGGGCCCGGGCGACGATGGCGCTGTGCGCGGTCGCGCCGCCCTGGGCGGTGACGATACCGGCCACCCGGCCCGGGTCCAGCCGTGCGACATCGGAGGGGCCCACTTCGGTCATGACCAGCACGTAGGGCTGCTCGGGTTCCACTTGCGCCTGCACCCCGCACAACTGCGCCAGCACGCGACGGCCCACGTCACGCAGGTCGGCGGCGCGCTCAGCTAGCAAGGCATCGTGCAAGGCCTCCTGCTGGCGGGCCGCGGCCTCGATCACCGCCATCCACGCGGCGGCGGCGCTCTCGCCTTGGGCCAGGCGCTGTTCGACA
This sequence comes from Pseudomonas sp. PARCl1, assembly GCF_947311875.1. Lineage (NCBI taxonomy): Bacteria > Pseudomonadati > Pseudomonadota > Gammaproteobacteria > Pseudomonadales > Pseudomonadaceae > Pseudomonas > Pseudomonas sp. PARCl1. The sequence goes on along the minus strand of NZ_CAMZMX010000021.1, from coordinate 24,271 downwards.
TCGTCGGTCAGGGCGGGGTCGGCAAGCATCTCCTGGTGGGTGACGAAAATCTCGCCAATGGCTTTGTCGCTGCGCTGCACCAGCGCCTGCAGTTCACTGCTCACGACCGCCAGGGCGTCGCGCAGCTTCTGCCGCTCCTGCGTGCACGACTCGCCACGCAGGGGGTAGTCGAACTCGCGCTCGACACACACGTGCGCGGGGCCGCTGGCGATGCCTGGGGCGGCGCCCACGCCTTGAATGCGGCTCCCGGCCGGTGGCGCTTGTACCACCTCGGGCGCGGCCTCCGGTTCAGCGCTGGTGCCCTGTGGCAGCGGCTCGACTTCCTCGCCCAGGCCCTGCTCGATGGCGGCCAGCAACGCTGGCAAGGCATCGGCGGCAACCGCGGGTTCGGCCAGCAATTCCAGCACCTGGCCACGGCGGGCGCCCAGGCTGAGCAGCTTGCTCAGGCTCTTCACCGACACCGCTGGCTGGGCGCTGTCGGCCAGGCGCACGCGGATGTCCCCTTCAAAGCCTTTGGCCAGTTGCGCCAGCACTTTGGCCGGGCGGGCATGCAGCCCATGCGGGTTGGCCAGCACCACGCGGGCGCAGGGCCAGTCTGGCGGCGCCTCGCCTCCCAGAACCTCCAGCACCGCACGGCTACTGGTGGCCTGGTAGAGCGTCTGCCCGCGGCCTTCGATCAGCACTTCGCACAGCCGCTCCAGCAAGGCCTGGTGGGCCGCGCCGAGGCTGGCCAGGCAAAACAGGCCATTGAGCGGCTGGTCACGGTAGCGCAGCGGCTGTTGCGGGGTGACGAAGGCCAGGCCTGGCTGGCGCACCTGGCGCTCGCTGTGCAGCCACCACAGGCCTTCGCCCAGCGGCAGCGGCTCGGCCTGCTGCAGCACGGCGGCAAAACCGCTGTCGACGCAGTCGGCGCGCTGCAACAGCCGGGCCCCACGCCAGGCCAGCTCGTCGAAGTCTTCGGCCGGCAGGTTCAGGCCGACCAGTTGCGCATCCAGGGCCAGCGCTTGCGGCGCGCCTTGCAGCAGCTTGAGCAACGCCTCGGCGGAGCTGGCGCGGCGCAGCGCTTCGGCCAGGTCGGTTTCGCCCAGCGCACGGGTCAGCAGTTGCAGCAGGCGCAGGTGTTCATCGGAACGCGCAGCGATGCCGATGGCCAGGTAGACCATCTGCCCATCACCCCAGTCCACCCCTTCAGGGAACTGCAACAGGCGTACGCCGGTGGCATACACCAGGTCACGGGTTTGCGGCGTACCATGGGGAATGGCGATGCCCTGGCCAAGGAAGGTAGAGCCTTGCGCCTCACGGGCTTGCAGCCCTTGCAAGTACCCTTCGGCAACCAGGCCATCGGTAACCAGCCGGTCGGCCAGCAGGCGCAAGGCCTCAGCCTTGTCGGCTGCCGTCTGACCCATGGCTATCTGCTCCTTGGCGAGCTCGAGCATGACCTTCTCCTTATGCAGTTCCCGTTGGGGTACTGGAGTATTGTTGTGAAATTCACGTAACGGCCAGCGGCGGGCTGCAGGCCTCGAGCTGCGCGTTGCAAGCGAAAGCGGACAGTGCACCGACACGCTTTTTCTTATAGCTTGCAAGTTGAAATTTGCAGCTTGGGGCTGCCAGCCTAACGCTTGCAGCTTTCTCGGCCGAGGCAGAAAATCGGCAGCTGAAACGTTTAATCTGACCAGGCGGCCACGTTACTCGATAATCTGCCAAGGAAAAAGCCCCATCTTGTCGGACAATTGCGACAATAGTCGTCTGCGCGGATGGCCGGTAGGCGGTCAAACTAGCCGGCCCGGCCTGCCCGCCAGCCCCGGTAACAACAAGGAAAATTCGGTGAAACTCAGCGATATCGCCCGTCTGGCCGGTGTGTCCGTGACCACCGCCAGCTACGTCATCAATGGCAAGGCTGAACAGCAACGCATCAGCAGCAGCACGGTCGACAGGGTGCGCGCGGTGGTCGAGGCCCACGGCTTCACCCCCAACCCACAGGCTGCTGGCCTGCGCAGCCGGCATACCCGTACCCTGGGGTTCATTCTCCCGGATCTGGAGAACCCCAGCTACGCGCGCATTGCCAAGCAACTGGAACAGGGCGCCCGCGCCCGCGGCTACCAGTTGCTGATCGCCAGCAGCGATGACCAACCCGAAAGCGAACGCCAGTTGCAGCAACTGTTCCGCGCCCGTCGTTGCGATGCGCTGTTCGTTGCCAGTTGCCTGCCAGCCGAAGATGACAGCTACCGCGAACTGCAGAACAAAGGCCTGCCGGTGATCGCCATCGACCGCCGCCTGAACCCTGCGCATTTCTGTTCGGTGATCAGCGACGACCGCGACGCCAGCCGCCAGCTGGCCGCCAGCCTGCTGCGCGCCGCGCCACGCAGCATTGCCTTGCTCGGCGCCCGCCCGGAGCTGTCGGTCAGCCAGGCCCGTGCAGGTGGTTTCGATGAAGCGCTGCAAGGCTATGCCGGTGACGTGCGCCGCTACCAGGGCGAAGCCTTCAGCCGGGCCTGCGGCCAGCGCCTGATGCAGCAACTGATCGACGACCTGGGGGGCCTGCCCGATGCCCTGGTGACCACCTCGTATGTGCTGCTGCAAGGGGTATTCGACACATTGCAGGCGCGCCCCGCCGGCTCCCGGCAGCTGCAGTTGGGCACGTTTGGCGACAACCAGTTGCTGGACTTCCTGCCACTGCCGGTCAATGCCATGGCCCAGCAGCACGGCCTGATCGCCGCCACTGCGCTGGAACTGGCGCTGGCCGCCATCGAGGAAAAGCGCTACGAACCTGGCGTGCATGCCATAGGCCGTACGTTCAAACAACGTATCGCCGCAGGCTGAACATGCGCCTGATCGACACCCACACCCACTTGGACTTCCCCGACTTCGACGCCGACCGCGCGCGCCTGTTGGCCAACGCAGCGGCCCGCGGTGTGGAGCGAATGGTCGTGCTCGGGGTTTACCAGGCGAACTTCCAGCGGGTGTGGGCGCTGGCCGGCGCCGAACCAGGCCTGTACGCCGCGCTGGGCCTGCACCCGGTCTACCTGGAGCAGCATCGGCCCGAGCACCTGCAGCAATTGCGCGAGTGGCTGGAGCGCCTGCGCGGTGACCCACGGCTGTGTGCAGTGGGCGAATTTGGCCTGGACTATTACCTCGAACACCTGGACAAGGCCCGCCAACAGGCGTTGTTCGAAGCACAACTGCAGATGGCGTGTGATTTCCAGCTGCCGGCGCTGTTGCACGTGCGCCGCAGCCATGCCCAGGTAATTGCCACGCTCAAGCGCTACAAACCGGCACGGGCGGGTGTGGTGCATGCCTTTGCCGGCAGTTATGAAGAGGCCCGCGAGTACATCAAGCTGGGCTTTCGGCTGGGGCTGGGCGGTGCAGCGACCTGGCCGCAGGCATTGCGGCTGCGCAAGACCCTGGCGCGCCTGCCGCTGGACAGCGTGGTGCTGGAGACCGATGCGCCAGACATGGCGCCGGCCATGTTCCCAGGGGTGAGGAACAGCCCGGAGCATCTGCCCGAGATAGCCGGTGCGCTGGCACAAGTGATGGGTGTCGAGGCCGGCGAGCTGGCTGCAGCGAGTACCCGCAACGCGTGTGAGCTGTTCGGCTGGTAGCCGCGCTGCGCCCGCCTGATTTCAGGCCAGCACCGTCCACAGCGCGAACGCGGCATACCACAACACCCCACAGCGCAGCAGCAGCTCCCACAGGCTGTCCAGGCGCCCCAACCCACGCTGGCTGTCTTCATCGTCGGGAATGTCGTCGGCAACGCGCCCGACCCGGGCCACCAGGTGTGCGGCGCTGATGTGCCAGTTGAGCACCTCGTGCAGCATCACCCGCGTCACCGCCAGGAAATTGCCCACCAAGGCAAAGCTCAACGCCAGCACGCGCACCGGCAGCCAGTCCATGATGTGCCGCAACTGCTCGGCGCGCGCCTTCAGCACCGCTTGCCCGCTGCGACCAGCGCACAGCGCCAGTAACCGATACGCCAACGCTGCCCCCGGCCCCAGCACGAAATACCAGAAGATCACGGCGAAGAAGCCCTGGTACACCTGCCACAGCAAGTTGCCCTGCACCCGCACCAACAACGTGTGCGGCTCATCGGCCGCCAGGCCAAGGTCGCGCTCTGCCACGTGCAAGGCGGCCTGGTCATCGCCCCGGCGCCAGGCGTCACGGAACGGGCCGAGCGAGGCCTTGGCGTCACCGCGGCCCAGGCTGTAGACCAACACCAGCAGATGCACCGGCAGCGCCAGCAGGCCATAGGCCACGGGCTCCAGTACGTGCAACAGCAAGACCAGCAGGGCGACCGGCGCCAGCACCAGAAGCGTCAGCGTCCACCACGGGTGAACCTTGCCGCTGCGCTCCAGGCGCACCAGCTCACCAAGGAAAAAACCGTCACGTTGAACCTGATGGCGCAGGGCCGAGAACTTCTCGACCCACAGCGCCAGCACCAACACCAGAAAACTCATGCCTTGTCCTCGTTGTGCCGCAGCGCTTCACGGTAGCGCGGCCAGTCGAATGCCGGGCCGGGGTCGGTCTTGCGCTGCGGGGCAATGTCGCTATGGCCCTGGATACGGCCCAGGTCGATGGCCGGCCAGGCACCGCAGATGTGCCGCGTAAGCTGTTCCAGCACGGTGTACTGGGCATCGGTATAGGGCAGGTCGTCAGTGCCTTCCAGCTCGATGCCGATGGAGAAGTCATTGCAGCCTTCGCGCCCGTCGAAACACGAAACACCTGCGTGCCAGGCGCGGTCGCACAGCGACACGAACTGGGTCACCGCGCCATCACGCTCGATGAACAGGTGGGCGGACACGGTCAGGTGGCTGATGCTGGCAAAGTACGGGTGTTCCTGGGGGGCCAGGCGGTTCTGGAAAAATTGCTGAACCTTGCCGGTACCGAAACACGCCGGCGGCAGGCTGATGTTGTGAATCACCAGCAGGGAAATCGCTTCGCCCTCCGGCCGAGCATTGAAGTTGGGCGAAGGGCAATGGGTGATTCCGTTTCCGTGGAACCAGCCAGTGGCACGGTCCAATTGCATGGGGCAGATCCTGAAAACGCCTTGAACAGGACAACAGTATGCCTTGCGGCTCACGCCCTGTGCAGGTGAATGATCACGGGCGCAGGCCGTCAAGTACGGCCTCCAGTGCACGCTCGAACAACAGCCCGTCCCCCAGCACCCGCACTTCGCCGCGCTGCAGTGCCCTGGCCAGGCTGGCGCTGCTCCACTCTCGCACTTTCAGGCCGGTGCGGTTGCTGAACACCAGCCTGTCGCTGTTCTCGACACGTGCTACCAGCTTGCAGCGCAGCGGTGGGTCTTCATCCAGCACCTGGACCCAGGTTCCGACGCGCAGGCGCTGCGCCTGGCGCACTGCCGCAGCGTGCCCGCTGTCGCCCCCTGGCGGCGGGCAGCCTGGTTCTTCGGCACTTGCCAGGACAATCGCTTGCGTCACCCGCACCTGATCCAGGGGTTGCCACTGGCCTCCCCCGCAGGCGCACAGGTGCAACCGCTCAAGCTGCTGGAAGAATGCGCGGGTCGTGAGCGAGTCCTGCGCCACGCTGGCCAAGCCGTCGCGCAACGCCTTGAGCAGCCCTGGCACCTGCTGCAACAGGGTTTGCGGCTCACGGCCCGGGGTAACGCTGAGCAGCAGCGTGTCCATGGTCTGCACGGCATCGCACCAGGCCCCGGAACCCTCGCCGTGCTTCAGCCAGGCCAGCAGCAGGACCTGGCTCCAGGCCTGTACCAGCATCTGCACCACTACCTGGGGCAACACCTGGCCGCGCAGGCGCTGGTTGAGCAATTGCTGCACTTGGTGCCTGGCCTGCAAGGTGCGTGCGCGGCCCTCTTCGGCGTCGCGGGTACGTTGCTCGAGCAAATCGCTGCGCCGCCGCTCCTCTTGGCTGAACGCGAGAAAATCTTGCAGCAGGTGGTCGAACACGCGGGTATCTTCGTCAAAATCACCGAGCACGCGCTGCACGATCAGCGCCACCCGCACGTGCAGACTGTCGCGCACATCTTCGCGGCCACTCTCCCAGCCGATGGCCGCCGCTGCGATTTCGTTGAGCAGCCGCCGTGCGGGGTGGCCAGCCCGGCAGAACAACCCCTTGTCCAGCAGCGCCACCTTCAGCAGCGGGATGTGCAGCCGGATGATCAGCGCCCGCAGGCTGGCCGGCAGGTTGTCGTCCTGCTGAATGAACGCGAACAGCAGGTTCACCAGGTTGATCATGTCTTCGTCGGCGACCGCGATACGCCTGCGTATGCCACTGCGCACGCTGACCCGCAGCAGCAATTGCTCAAGCTGCTGGCCAAGCTCGAAGTCATCTGCCTCGTGCGTGGCGGGCACATAATGCTGCAAATGGGTCAGTAACCGCAGCAGGTCGGTGGTGCTGATCGGCTGGGCGGCAGCCACCCCCTGCAAACGTGGGGCAAATTGCCCCCGCACCGGCGCCAGCAGGGTTTGCAACGAGGCAAAAAACGCCTGCCCGGCTGCGTCCGCGCCCACATCCTGGCCTGGCATGGGCGGGCAACGTCGCGCGCCCAGGCGCCGCTCCTCGGCAGGCCGGCGCGGTACCGGTTGCAGTTCGGGCAGCACGCCGGCGGCAGCCAGCAGCTGGTTGGCCTCGCCGTAGATCACATCGGCATCACTGAGCACATAGCGCTCGAACAGCGTGAGCAACACCAGCTTCACCCGCAGGCAAACCCCCAGGTTACGCCCGGCATCGAGGAAGTAACCACATAATGCGGCGGGCCCTAGCGGGTTGTCGCCCTCGTACACGGGGCGGTCGAGCAGCACCTGCAAGCGCAGCCCGAGCTGTTGCAAGGCCGGGCGATGACGTGCCAGCACGCGCCCCACCATGCCTTCGACAGCAGCGACCCGCTCGGCCTGCGCTTTGCCGCACGTGTTCCCCGGCTGGGCCAGGTGCAGCAACAGGTCCGCCTGGCCGATGCGGGCGAAAGTCGTATGGAAGATGTCGAGAAAGCCACGCTCAATGCTTTTGCGCTTCAGGCGCAGGTCGCGCATGGCCTCGAAATACAAGTTCTGGTCGGCGTGCTCGAAGGCTTTGTCAGCCATCTCGAACAGGGTGTCGTCAGCGTTGTCGAACAGCGCCTGCAAGCCCAGGCGCAACTGCAGGGCGGCCTTGTCGCGTACTTGCAGCAGCAACACCGGATGGCAAGGCAGAGGCGCACGCCGGCCCCGGTCGATGGCGGCCGCCAGGGGCACCACCTTGCCTTCTTCATGCATCCTGGACTCCTTGCAGGGTGGGTTGCCCGCCGCAGCAGGTATCGTCAAAGCTATGACGCCAAATACTGGTCGCCATTATCGGCAAAAACCCTCAGCGCTGCCAGCACGGATTCACCCCAGGCAGGCGCCCCCCACGCGCCGACCAAAGGTCGGCGCCAAGGCGGCTGTACACACCAGCCCCCTGCCCTATAATCGCGGGCATCTTGCTTGTGGAGCCGACCATGCCGAACCTACGCCTTGCCGACCTGACCGCTGAAATCGAAGCCAACGTGCGCCGTGCGCTGTTGGAGGACATCGGCAGTGGCGATATCACCGCACAGTTGATCCCGGCCGAGCGCCTGGCCAAGGCGACCATCATCACCCGCGAGGACTGTGTGATCGCCGGCACTGCCTGGGTCGATGCGGTATTCCGCCAGCTCGACCCGCGGGTGGCGGTGCACTGGCAAGTCACTGACGGTGACCGTGCCAGCGCCAACCAGCCCCTGTTTCACCTCGAAGGCCCAGCCCGTTCGCTGCTCAGCGGTGAGCGCAGTGCCCTGAACTTCCTGCAACTGCTGTCGGGTGTCGCCACCCGTGCGCGCTTTCTTGCCAGCCTGGTAGAAGGCACCCAGGTGCGCCTGCTGGACACCCGCAAAACGCTGCCTGGCCTGCGCCTGGCGCAAAAGTACGCGGTGACCTGTGGCGGCTGCGACAACCACCGCATCGGCCTGTACGACGCTTTCCTGATCAAGGAGAACCACATCGCCGCCAGCGGTGGCGTGGCTCAGGCCGTGGCGGCTGCGCACCGCATTGCCCCGGGCAAACCGGTGGAAATAGAAGTGGAGAGCCTTGGCGAACTGCGCGAGGCGCTGGCGGCGGGGGCTGACATCATCATGCTCGACGAACTGAGCCTGGAAGAAATGCGTGAGGCTGTGCGCATCACGGCCGGCAAGGCCAAGCTGGAGGCCAGCGGCGGGGTCAACGAGACCACCCTGCGGGTGATTGCCGAAACGGGCGTGGACTACATCTCGATCGGGGCGATGACCAAGGATGTGAAGGCGGTCGACCTGTCGATGCGGCTGAGCCTGTGAGCTGATCGCAGGCAAGCCAGCTCCCACAGGGATCGCATCAGGGCTGACAGGTGTTTGCCACAAGATATGCAGCGCCTGGGAGATCGAGCGCCGCCCGCGCGGCGCATCGCGAGCTGCGCTCGCTCCTACGTTTTTTTTCAGGCCAATTATGCCTGTGGGATCTGCGCGCGAACGCCTTGGCGCATGCCTCAATATGGCGCCGTACGAACAAGGCGGCCGCGCGCGCCTGGCACAGGGATTACTGGCCCGAAACAAACGTAGGAGCGAGCGCAGCTCGCGATGCGCCGCGCGGGCGGCGCTCAAACTCACAGGCGCTGAAGATGCTGCGGCAAGCCGGTTTCCAGTTGGGGGCGCGTGGCCCCCGTGCGCTTGGCAAATCAGAACGAGGCGTTGGCCAACCCGTCCAGGTAGCGCTCGACGTCCAGCGCTGCCATGCAGCCAGCACCGGCCGAGGTAATCGCCTGGCGGTACACGTGGTCGGCCACGTCACCGGCCGCGAATACGCCTTCGACGTTGGTGGCGGTAGCATTGCCTTCACGGCCGCCGTTGACCACCAGGTAGCCGTCCTTGAGAGTCAGCTGGCCTTCGAACAGCGACGTGTTCGGGGTATGGCCAATGGCGATGAACACGCCATCGACCTTGATTTCATCGCTGCTGCCGTCGTTGTTCTTCAGGCGCGCACCGGTCACGCCCATGTTGTCACCCAGTACTTCGTCCAGGGTGGCGTTGAGCTTGAGCTCGATCTTGCCTTCGGCCACGCGGGCGTTGAGCTTGTCGACCAGGATCTTCTCGGCGCGGAAGGTTTCGCGGCGGTGCACCAGGGTCACCTTGCTGGCGATATTGGCCAGGTACAAGGCCTCTTCCACGGCAGTGTTGCCACCGCCCACCACAGCGACCGGCTTGTTGCGGTAGAAGAACCCGTCGCAGGTAGCGCAGGCCGAAACGCCCTTGCCCATGAAGGTTTCTTCCGACGGCAGGCCCAGGTAGCGGGCGCTGGCGCCAGTGGCGATGATCAGTGCGTCGCAGGTGTACTTGCCGCTGTCACCCTGCAGGGTGAATGGCTTGTTGGCCAGGTCGACAGCATTGATGTGGTCGAACACGATCTCGGTTTCGAAACGCTCGGCATGCTCCTGCATACGCTGCATCAGGGCCGGGCCAGTCAGGCCGTGCGGGTCGCCCGGCCAGTTGTCGACTTCGGTAGTGGTGGTCAGCTGGCCGCCGGCCTGCATGCCGGTGATCAGCAGCGGCTTGAGGTTGGCACGGGCGGCATACACCGCAGCGCTGTAACCGGCAGGGCCGGAACCCAGAATGATGACGCGCGAATGACGTACTTCAGACATGTCGAACTCCTGTCGAGCGGGCCGATGTCGATACACCGGCGGCGCCAGCTGGAAAATTTAAAAGGACCCACGCAGCACTTGGGGAAGGCTACAACGCGCAGGCCCGGAAAGCGGAAAGGTGAACGCACTGTAGCGAGGTCGCAAAGATTAAGGAAATATCCTTCGACAATCCACCTCATAGGCATCGTCTATGCTGCGATTTCATCGGTGATCATACTGTCGATGCTTTTGTTACAGCCGGTTTCCCAACCACCCGCTGCCTTTCGTCGGCACGCCAAACTCGGTAAGGTCAGCGCGTTTCCCTTCTCTGCGGAGTACCTTGATGCAAGCCCCTGTCCTCTCTGGCCCCCAATACCTGCGCGAAGGCCTGAAACTGGTGCTCAGCCCCAACCTGCGCTTGTTCGTGCTGCTGCCGCTGGCGGTCAACCTGCTGCTGTTCGGTGGCCTGATCTACTTCGCCGGCCATCAGTTCAGCCTCTGGGTGGATGCCCTGATGCCAAGCTTGCCGAGCTGGCTGAGCTTCCTTACCTACATCCTCTGGCCGCTGTTCGTCGCCTTGGTGGTGTTGATGGTGTTCTTCACCTTCACGCTGGTCGCCAACGTCATCGCCGCACCGTTCAACGGTTTTCTCGCCGAAAAGGTTGAAGTGGTGATACGTGGCGAAGACAACTTCCCGGCATTCAGCTGGGGCGAACTGGTGGCAATGGTACCGCGCACGCTCAGTCGCGAAATGCGCAAGCTGGGCTACTTCCTGCCACGGGCCATCGGCCTGTTCATCCTCTCACTGGTTCCGGTGGTCAACGTGGTAGCCGCGCCGCTGTGGCTGATCTTCGGCGTATGGATGATGGCCATCCAGTACATCGACTACCCGGCCGACAACAACAAGATGAGCTGGCAGGACATGCTGGCCTGGCTGCGCCAGAAGCGCTGGCAGAGCCTGGGCTTTGGCGGGGTGACGTACCTGGCGTTGCTGATCCCGGGGGTGAACGTGCTGATGATGCCGGCGGCGGTGGCCGGGGCTACGTTGTTCTGGGTCCGGGAGCGGGACTGATCCCTGGGCGTTACGCGATCTCTGTAGGAGCGGCCTTGTGTCGCGATAGGGCCGCAACGCGGCCCCAGGATCTCAACGTTAATGCACAAATTGTTGGGGCCGCTTTGCGGCCCTATCGCGACACAAGGCCGCTCCTACAAAAAGCAGAGCGCGTCTGGTTTGGGTTTCAGTGCCCCAACCGGCTGGAAAACTGCCCAACCACGTCCACCACCCGCTTCGCCCCGTCCTGGATCTCGACAATCACGCTGCCCGTCTGATCGGCCAGCGCCAGCCCCTGTTCGGCTTGGCGCTTGCTGGTGTCGATGATCGTCACCGCCGCTTGCGCCAACTGCTCGTTCTGCTGCACCACCCGCGCGATTTCCTCGGTGGCGCTGCTGGTACGCGAGGCCAGTTGCCGGACTTCGTCGGCAACCACGGCAAACCCGCGCCCCTGCTCGCCCGCACGGGCGGCCTCGATGGCCGCGTTGAGCGCCAACAGGTTGGTCTGCCCGGCAATATCGCTGATGGTCTTGATGATCGAGCCGATCACCCGCGACTGCGTGTCCAGCGCCTGGATACCCTCGGCCGCCTCTTGCATCGAAGCTTCCAGGCCGCGCATCACGCTGACACTCTGGGTGACCACTTCGGTAGCCTTGCGCGCGCTGGCATCGGTGCCCAACGAGGTGGTGTAGGCCACATCCGCCGCTTCGGCCACCGCCTGTTCCTGGTTGACCTGGTCGGTGATCACGGTGGCGAACTTGACCACCTTGTACAGCACGTCGTGGGCATCGAAGATCGGGTTGTAGGAGGCCTCCAGCCAGATGACCCGACCGTGGGCATCGATGCGCTTGAAGCGGTCAGCCACGTATTCGCCGCGGCGCAGCCTGTCCCAGAATGCCTGGTAAGCGGTTGAGTTGGCCTCTTCCGGCGTGCAGAACAGACGATGGTGCTTGCCGCGAATCTGCTCCAGGCGGTAGCCGACCGTGGCCAGGAAGCGCTCGTTGGCGGTGAGGACGTTACCGTCGAGGTCGAACTCGATGACCGCCGTGGAGCGCATCAGCGCCTTGATCAGGCTCTCGTGTTCGCGCGAAGCCTCGATGGTGCGGGTCAGGTCGCTGGAATGCAGGGTGAAGTAGCGAATGCGCCCCTCGCTGTTCTTGACCGGCTGCAGGATCGAGCGCAGCCAGGCTTCCTGGCCATTGCCGCGCAACAGGCGAAACGCGCCGTTCAGGTGCTCGCCACGAGTGATGGCGGCTTTCATCCGCTGGTAGAAATCCAGCGACCGCACATGAGCGGGGACGATGTCCTCGATGTTGCGTCCAAGCAGTTGGTCGGCCCGGTAGAGCATCTCGCTCTCGAAGTTGTCATTGACCATCTCGATCCGTCCCTGGGGGTCGAGTTGCAGCACCAGCATCTCGCTGTCGAGGCTGCTCTTGACCTGTTCGATACACATCAGGTCTTCGCGCAGTTGCCGGTTTTCTTGCTTGAGCTTGTTGTTGAACATCACCGCTCTCCTGGAGCGCAACAGGTGGTCGAATGCATCTTCATCGGCCGACGGCACGGCCCCTTGAGCGGCGCACCAGGAAATAATCTGCATGCTGCACAAGCCGATGGTCAGCTGTCACCTGCGCGCCACGTGACCGTCACATTGACGCAATCGAGCAGGCAGAAACTTTTGCCATGAACACACCTGCGCTACGCATCGCCCTCGTCAGCGAAACCTTCCCACCCGAAATCAACGGCGTGGCCAACACCCTTGGGCGCTTGAGCGAAGGGTTGCGCCAGCGCGGCCATCAGGTTGAGCTGGTTCGCCCACGCCAGGCCGGCGATAACCACGCACAGCACAATCCACAGCTGGTGCTGTGCCGCGGTTGGGGCCTGCCGGGTTACCCAGGCTTGCAATGGGGCGAGGTGTCGATGCACACGCTGCTACGCCGCTGGCGCCGGCAGCGCCCGGACGTGCTCTACATCGCCACCGAGGGGCCGCTCGGGCTGAGCGCGCTGCGCGCTGCCCGGCGCCTGGGGCTGGCGGTGGTCAGTGGCTTCAACGCCAAATTCCCGCAGTACTCCGGCCACTACGGCCTGGGTTTGCTGAGCCGCTTGCTCACCCTCTACCTGCGCTGGTTCCACCGGCGCACGGCGGTCACCCTGGTGCCCAGCGCAAGCCAGCGCCTTGAGCTTGAGCGCCGCGGCTTCCAGCACCTGGGGTTGCTGGCCCGCGGGGTCGACGCCTGCCTGTTCAACCCGGCCCGGCGCAGCCAGGCTTTGCGCGAAAGCTGGGGGCTGGGTGCAGACGACATCGCCGTGCTGTACGTCGGGCGCTTGGCGGCAGAAAAGAACCTTCGCCTGCTACAGCCTTGCCTGCAGGCCTTGCAGCAAACCTATCCACAGAAACGCCTGCGCCTTGTTCTGGTGGGTGACGGCCCACAGCGCGCCGCCCTCCAGCAGCAGCTCCCCGAGGCGCTCTTCTGCGGCGCCCAGCGCGGCGAAGTGTTGGCACAACACTACGCCAGTGGCGACCTGTTCCTGTTCCCCAGCACAAGCGAAACCTTCGGCAACGTAGTGCTCGAGGCCATGGCTTCGGGGTTGGCGGTGGTTGCCTGTGACCAGGCGGCAGCTGCGCAACATATCCGCCATGGCCACAACGGTGCGTTGGCCATGCCGGGCGACCAGCCCGCATTCATCGATGCCGCCTGCTGGCTGCTGGAGGAAGAGGAAACGCTGCGTCGCGTGCGCCTGAATGCGCGGCAGCATGCCAGCCGCCAGGGCTGGCCGCCGATTGTCGAGCAGTTCGAGGGGTATTTGCACGCAGCCCGGAACCAGGCTGCGACTTCACCTGCTTCGAGGCTGGGTGCTACGCGATCTGTGTAGGAGCGGCCTCGTCAGGCCAACGCTTTCTCGATGGCCTGCACCACCGCCGGGTCATCTGGCGCCGTGCGGGGAGAAAAACGCGCCAGCACTCGGCCGTCCTTGCCCACCAGAAACTTTTCGAAGTTCCAGGTAATGTCGCCGGGGAACTCGGCGCCCTCACCCGCCAGCAGGCGATACAGCGAATGGCGCTGCGCCCCGTTGACCTCCAGCTTGCCCGCCAGCGGGAAGCTCACCCCGTAGTTCAGGCTGCAGAAGTCCTGGATTTCCTTTTCACTGCCCGGCTCTTGCCCGGCAAACTGGTTGCACGGCAGGCCAAGCACATTGAAGCCCTTGTCCTTGTAAACCTGATAGAGGTTTTCCAGGGCCTTGTATTGCGGCGTGAGACCACACTTGGAAGCGACGTTGACCACCAGCACCACTTGGCCCTTGAACGGTGCGAGGGGCAGCTCCCCGCCGTTCAGCGCCTCCAGTTTCAGCTCGTGAAATGCACTCATGATGAACCCCCTCTCAGCTTCCGGGTTGCCGCGCAGGCAAATCGCGCCCACTAAAAAGGCGCCCGTTCAAACCGCCCACCTCCCGTAGGAAGGCAGATCGGCTTGCCCGAGCGCCTGGCGACTTTCTGAGCTTAGCGCAGAAAATCAGTGGTGATGGCCACCTTCACCGTGGATGTGACGGTGAGCGATTTCTTCGTCGCTGGCGTCACGCACGTTGACGACCTTGACCTTGAAGTTCAGACGCTGACCAGCCAGCGGGTGGTTGCCGTCAACGGTGATGTCGTCGCCGTCCACGTCGCGGATGGTCACGATCTGCATCTGGCCATCCGGCGCCGAAGCGTGGAACTGCATACCCACTTCCAGCTGGTCGACGCCTTCGAACAGGCTGCGGTTCAGGGTGCTGACCAGCTCGGCCAGGTATTCGCCGTAGGCGTCTTCCGGCTCGATGGCAACTTCCAGTTCGTCACCGGCTTGCTTGCCTTCCAGGGCTTTTTCCAGGCCTGGGATGATGTTGCCGGCACCGTGCAGGTAAACCAGCGGCGCGCCACCGGCGGAGCTGTCGATGGTCTCCCCGGCGTCGTTGGTCAGGGTATAGTCGATGGAGACAGCCTTGTTGGCGGCGATCAGCATGGGGCAAGACCTTTTGCAAAAGAATGTAGAGCGCACCAGTGTAACCAAGCCATCGCCCGATTGCGAACGCACTGGCGTGCAGCAACGGTCCATCAGTCGGATCATCGGCTTTCACCAAGACGAAGACGGCCACTGGGTAGCCGAGCTGTCCTGCGGCCACACCCAGCACCTGCGCCACCAACCGCCGTGGCAGGCACGCCCGTGGGTGCTCGACCCGGCCCAGCGCCTGCAGCGTATCGGCCAGCCGTTCGCATGTGGCTGGTGCGCACAAGGGGCCGATAGCGCTACCCTTGGCCGTTAATTTCTTGCACCGCTTATTTCGAGAAGCACGCATGCAGACATTTTTCATTGCGCCGACCGACTTTGGTGTCGGCCTGACGTCGATCAGCCTGGGCCTAGTGCGTACCCTGGAACGGGCCGGGCTGAAGGTGGGTTTCTTCAAGCCCATCGCCCAGCCCCACCCGGGCGACACCGGCCCCGAACGCTCCAGCGAACTGGTCGCCCGTACCCACGGCATCAAGCCCCCCGTGCCCATGAGCCTGGCCCAGGTCGAGCGCATGCTCGGCGATGGCCAACTGGACGAACTGCTGGAAGAAATCATCCGGCTTTACCAGCAAGCCTGCATCGGCAATGACGTGGTCGTGGTCGAAGGCATGGTGCCCACGCGCCACGCCAGCTATGCCGCGCGGGTCAACCTGCACCTGGCCAAGAGCCTGGATGCCGAGGTGATCCTGGTCTCGGCGCCGGAAAACGAAGTGCTCAGCGAGCTGTCCGGGCGGGTCGAACTGCAGGCGCAACTGTTCGGCGGCCCACGCGACCCGAAAGTACTGGGGGTGATCCTCAACAAGGTCCGCACCGACGAAAGCATGGCCGACTTCGCCACCCGCCTGCGCGAACACTCGCCGCTGCTGCGCGGCAATGACTTTCGCCTGCTGGGCTGCATCCCCTATCAACCCGAGCTGAACGCACCGCGCACCCGCGACGTGGCCGAGTTGCTTGGCGCCCAGGTGCTCAATGCCGGCGATTACGAACAACGGCGCATGAGCAAGATCATCATCTGCGCGCGCACCGTGGCCAATACCGTGCCACTGCTCACCTCCGGCACCTTGGTCGTCACACCGGGCGACCGCGACGATATCATCCTGGCCGTCAGCCTGGCTGCGATCAATGGCGTAC
Source organism: Pseudomonas sp. PARCl1 (assembly GCF_947311875.1). Taxonomy (NCBI): domain Bacteria; kingdom Pseudomonadati; phylum Pseudomonadota; class Gammaproteobacteria; order Pseudomonadales; family Pseudomonadaceae; genus Pseudomonas; species Pseudomonas sp. PARCl1. Next base: position 8,437 of record NZ_CAMZMX010000021.1, on the reverse strand, counting down.
CGCTGGCCGGCCTGTTGTTGACCAGTGACAGCAAACCGGACGCTCGCATCCTCGGGCTGTGCCGCGGCGCGCTGCAGGCGGGCCTGCCGATCCTGTCGGTCAGTACCGGTTCGTACGACACCGCCAACCAGCTCAATTCGCTCAACCGGGAAATCCCGGTGGACGACCGCGAACGCGCCGAGTTCATCACCGACTTTGTCGCCAGCCACCTCGACGCAGCCTGGCTGCACCAACGTTGCGGCACCCCGCGCGAGCTGCGCCTGTCGCCGGCGGTGTTCCGCTACCAGTTGATCCAGCGCGCGCAGCAGGCAAACAAGCGCATCGTTCTGCCAGAAGGTGCAGAGCCGCTGCTGGTGCAGGCAGCGGCCATCTGCCAGGCCCGTGGCATCGCCCGCTGCGTGCTGCTGGCCAAGCCCGAAGATGTCGACGCCGTCGCCCGCGCGCAGGGCATCACCCTGCCACCAGGCCTGGAAATACTGGACCCGGAGCTGATTCGCGGGCGCTATGTGGAGCCGATGGTGGAGCTGCGCAAAAGCAAGAACCTCAACGCGCCGATGGCCGAGCAGCAACTGGAAGACCCGGTGGTGATCGGCACCATGATGCTGGCCCTGGATGAGGTGGACGGCCTGGTGTCGGGGCTGGTGCATTCCACCGCCAACACCATCCGCCCTGCCCTGCAGTTGATCAAGACCGCGCCGGGGGCGAGCCTGGTATCGTCGGTATTCTTCATGCTGTTCCCCGAGCAGGTACTGGTGTACGGCGACTGCGTGATGAACCCTCACCCAAGCGCCGCCGAACTGGCGGAGATTGCCCGGCAAAGTGCCGAATCGGCGCAAGCCTTCGGCATCGCGCCACGGGTGGCGATGATCAGTTATTCAAGCGATTCGGCCAGCGATGAGGAAGTGGGGAAAGTGCGCGAGGCGACCCGCCTAGCGCAGGCCGCCACGCAAGGCTTGCTGATCGATGGGCCGCTGCAATACGACGCTGCAGCCAACCCGGCAATTGCCCGGGACTTGGCGCCCACCAGCCAGGTGGCCGGGCGCGCCACGGTCTTCGTATTCCCCGACCTGAACACCGGCAATACCACGCACAAGGCGGTGCAGCGCAGTGCCGACGGGGTCAGCCTGGGGCCAATGCTGCAGGGCCTGCGCAAGCCGGTGAACGATCTGCCACGCGGGGCGCAGGTGGACGATATCGTCCATACCATTGCCCTCACGGCGATTCAGGCCAGCGTAGGGCGCTGAAACAAACGGGGCCGCAACGCGGCCCCCATGCCTATTCAGGGATACTGCTGCACCTGACCCTGCTGCTGGTCATATTGCTGGCCTGGAATCGGCTTCAGGTTCACTTCGACACGGCGGTTCTGCGCACGGCCATTGGCATCGGCGTTGCTGGCGATCGGCTGGTCCGGGCCCATGCCACGTACCGACAGGCGCGAGCTGTCCACACCCTGCGAAGTCAGGTAGGTGCTGACGGCCTGCGCCCGGCGCTGGGACAGGTCCATGTTGTGCTGGCGGCTGCCGGTGCTGTCGGTGAAACCGACCACTTCGATGGTGTTCTGGTTGAACTGCTTGAACGAGCTGGCGAGGTTGTTCAGCGGCTGGTAGAAGCTTGGCGCGATGTTGGCCGAATCGGTGGCGAAGGTAATGTTGCCCGGCATGATCAGCTTGATCTGGTCACCCTGGCGCTGCACTTCCACACCGGTGTTGGCCATTTGTGCGCGCAGCTCGGCTTCCTGCTTGTCGGCGTAGTAGCCATAACCGGCGGCGGCAGCGCCCACGGCGGCAGCGCCGATCAGGGCGCCCTTGCCACGGTTGTTGTGGTCGATGGCGGCACCGGCGATCGCACCGGCCAGCGCACCCAGGCCACCGTACTTGGCAGTCTTGCTCATCCCAGTAGAGCCCTGCGCCTGCCCCTGGTTGTCGTAAGGGTTCTGACTGGCACAGCCGGTCATCAGGGCAGCGGCAGTTGCGACGATAATCAGACGACGCATGGTGAACATGGACAAGCTCCTACTCAATTCATGAATGCGACAGATCGCAAATGCATCTATGCCAGCCTTGGAACGCACCGGCAACGAAAAATTCCATGAAAGCGCCTTCATGTGCCATCAGGCACGCACGAACGGGTTTTCGCGCATCTCGTCACCCAGCCGGGTATCAGGCCCATGGCCGGTGACCACGGTGGCCTCCTCGTCCAGCCGGTACAGCCGCTCCTTGATCGAGCGCACGATGGCCCGCTGGTCGCCACCCCACAAATCGGTGCGGCCAATACCCCGACGGAACAAGGTGTCACCTGCGATCAACAGCTTGGCGTCGGCGAACCAGAAGCTCATCGAGCCGGGCGTGTGCCCGGGTGTATGCAAGGCCACGCCGCAGCCGCACGCCAGTTCTTCGTCATCGGCCAGCCAGCGATCAGGCGACGGCACCGGGGTGTAGGGCACGCCGAACATCTGGCACTGCATCTCCAGGTTGTCCCACAGCGCCTGGTCGGCCTTGTGCAGATGCAGCGTGGCACCGGTCAGCGCTTTGAGCTTGCCGGAGGCGAGGAAATGATCGAAGTGGGCGTGGGTGTGGATGATGCTCACCAGCGTCAGGCCATGGGCCTGCAGGCGGGCCAGAATCTTGTCTGGATCACCGCCCGGGTCGACGACGATGGCCTTTTTGCTCAACGGGTCGCCGATGAGCGTGCAGTTGCACTGCAAAGGCCCGACAGGGAAGGTTTCGCGGATGAGCGCAGGCAGGGCTTGGGTCATGGTGTTCTCGCAGGTAAAGCCGGGGTTCTGCGCAAAGCCTGCCAGGAAAAGCCGGCAGGTGCACCCCAATCCCTACGGCAGAAACAACTTGAACAAGCCACCGCCCAGTGCACCGCCATTGGAGATCTCGATGCGCCCACGCACCCCGCCACTTTCATGCAGCGCCGCGATGCGTGCAGCAAAGTACAGCCCCAGGCCGGTGCTGCCGCTGGTCGAGTCGATACCCTGGGTATATTCCTCCTGGCGGTCGAGCATACGCTGTGGATAACCCGGGCCGTCATCGTTCACGCAAATGGCCAACTGGTTGTCCGCCTCCTCGATGCTGATCAACAAGGCATGCCCGGCAAAGCGGGTGGCATTGGTGATGACGTTGGCGATCACCGAGGCCACCAGCTCGCGGTCGAAGAAACCCAGCGGGTTATCCGTGTCGATGCGCCAGGTGGCGAGAATATCGTTGTGCTTGAGCACTTCCTCATGCGCCGCCAGCTGGGCCTCGATGAAATCGTCCAGTTCGTGGTAGTCCGGGCACACCGGCAGTTGGTTCACACCAAGCTTGTACAACCCCAGCAGCTGCACCAGCATGCCGTTGAGGTGACGAAACTCGTGCTCCATGATCCCTTGCTCGGCGCCGCCGCGCAGTTCCTCGGGCAGACGCTCCACCCACTGGCCGTGGCACTGGATCAACGCCGCCAGGGAGCTCTTGAGGTCGTGCACGGTGGAGGCGATCACCGTGGAAAAATCCAGCCCCTGATTGTCTTGATTCATGCGCCGAACACTCGGATGTGCAGTTTGCGGTAACGGTCATAGCGATTGTCGCTGGCAGGGATACCGGCCACGCTGGTCAAGGCGTCGCGGCATTCCTGCATGATCGCGGGCTGGGGGGTTTCACCACCAATGCGCAGCAGCGCCTGGGCGGTGTTCAGGGCGATGCTGATGTTCCTGGGCTGTAGACCCAGCGCCTTGCGGAACAGTTGCAACGCCTCGCCGAGCTGCCCTCCCTGGTAACTGCGCACACCCTGGCGATTGAGGGTGACCGCTTCGGTAATGGCGTTGAGCACACTCGGGTCGTCCGTCAGCTTGCCCACTTTTTCCATGACCTTGGGGTCATCGCCATAACTTTCCACACAGCTTTTCAGTACGCCGATGGCGGCGGCTTCCTGGCCCATCGCCTGCAACTGCGCGGCGACGGTGAGGGCCGAGTCGACCGAGAAGAACTGGTTCATCTTGTCCAGGCGCAGAATGGCCTGATCGGTCAGCTTGGCAGCCGTCTCCGGGTCACCGGCCTGTTGCAGGCTGGCGGCCTTCATCATCCGCGCACGCACCTGCAAGCCTTGGTCTTCGGGGTTTTCCTTGGCCACTTCACTGAGCGTGGTGTTGATCTCGACGCGGGTACGGGCGTCCAGGCCAAAGCCTGCATTCTTGCTCATCAGCGCCTGCACCAGGCCCAGGTTGTTTTCCGGGTCTTTGTAGCGCGAACTCTGCCCTTGGTTCACCGCATGGCGGAAGGCCTTGGAAGCGCTTTCGAAGTCTTCGTTTTCCAACGCCAGCTTGCCCAGGGTCGACTGCCGCCGCACCGACAGTGGCGACAGGCGCACAGCCTCTTCCAGCAGGCTCTGCGCACGCTTGCTTTCGCCCTGGGCCACCAGCACTTCGGCCATGCCATCGTACAAGGATGGCATGATCGGGAAGGCTTTGAGCGCCTGCTCGTAGACGCCCTGGGCCTGGGCATTCTGGCCACGTTTGTGCATCAGGGCCCCCAGCGCCGCGTACACCCACGGTTGCGGGCGGCTGGCGAGAATGGCCTTGAGGAATTTCTCCAGCTCATCGAAGCGGTTGAGGTTGCGCAAGGCATCGGCCCGGTAGCGCAGGCACAGGGGTGCCAGGCGCGGGTCCCTTTTGCACAGCTCGGCGCATGCCGCCAGCACCTCGCCCGGGCGGTTGCGGTCCAGCGCCTGCAATATCGGCTTGAGCAGGGTTTTGCGCTGGAACAGCTTCTCGACCCGCTGGGCCAGCCCCACCCGGTTGAACGGCTTGGTCAGGTAGGCGTCGGGCTCGTGCTCGATGGCACTGAGAACGATGGCCTGGCTGCTCTCGGCGGTGACCATGATGAACACGCACTCATGGCTGATGTGCTTGTCGATGATCAGGTCTTCGAGTACCTGCTGGCCATTCTTCTTGCCATCGCCCAGGTGGAAGTCCTGCAGGATGAAGTCATAGCGCTTCTGCGCGCACATGCGCAGCGCCTGCTCGCCGCTGTCGGCGGTGTCGACGTCGCGCACACCCAACTCGCGCAACATGGACCGGGTCGACGTGCGAAAGTCGGTGAAATCGTCGACGATCAGAAAGCTCTTTTGCCCGTACTGCAGCATCAACACGACCTGCCCTGGAATGATTGAAAAATCGCGCGAGGCGATGCCACCGATCGCTGTATCGGCAGCTGGCCGGGAAAGATGAGCATCGAGCATTATCGGCCGCGAACATGGCCCGAGGCCATTACTTTAACGGGCGGTAGCCAGCACCGCCAGCACTACGCCAGCAACCCCAGTGACTTGGCCTTGGCCACCGCCTGGGTCCGCCGCTCCACGCCCAGCTTGCTGTTGATATGGCTGGCGTGGGTTTTGACCGTGTGCAAGGAAATGAACAAGCGCTCGCTGATCTGCTGGTTGGAGCAACCTTGGGCGATCAGTTCGAGCACTGCCAGCTCCCGCCCGCTCAGGGCCTCGCTGCTACCGCATGGGGCGCTTGGCAACGCTGGCAAATGCCCCAGCAGGTCGACCTGCACCGGGCAGCCGGCCCTGGCCAGCAACTGCTCCTGCAGCCACTGCGGGTGCCGTTGCAGCAACGGCTGGAACGGTTGCAGCACGCCCCCGCGTGCGGCCTCCAGCAAGCCGGGCAACAACTGCGCGGCCTGGCCATCGCGGCCTTCGTCCAGCAACAGCAGCATCCACTGGCTGAGCGCGCTGACGGTGAGCATCATGCCGCCGCTGGCCTGGCCGCGCTCGACCAGCCCGGCCAGGCGCTCGAGCGCCTCTGTGCGGCGTGACAGCACACGTTCGAGCAGCGCCTGCTGCAGGGCGATATGCACCGGCAGCAGCGGGTGAAACTCTGGCGCCGCCGCCGGCTGCTCACCGCCATAGGTCTGGCCCAGGCGCAGCAACCAGGACTCGGCCAGGTCGACGCGCCCCTGGGCCAGCCACAGCTCGCATTTGACCAGGGTGATCATGGCCAGGTAGTAAACCGGCGGCACATCCCAGATATGCATCAGCCGTTCCGCCTCGGCCAGTTCGGCAAAGGCCTCGGCGAACTGCCCGTCGCGCCCATCAAGGGTGGCAATCACGCAGTGGCCGATAAGCACGCTGATGTCGCGGCAGGCACGTGCCTCGCCCAACCCCGCGCGCAAGCGTGCACGGCCCTGGGCCGGTTGCAGGCGCGAGACCAGCAGGTAGCCTTCATACAGCGTCAGGCGGGCGCGCACCGCATACAGCCGCTGCGCCGAGAGCCCTTGCAGACGCTGCAGCCCCTGGCGCACTTCATCCAGTGCGCGCAGCACCTCGCCACGGGCGTGCAACACCCGCGCCCGATCATAATGCGCCAACGCCTCGAACAACGGGTTGCCGACCCGCTGGGCCAGCTCCAGCGCCTCACGGTTCCAGCCACGGGCGCGCCAGAAGTCGCCATCGGCAATCGCCAGGTTGGACAACGTCGACAAACAGACCAGGCGCTGCCCATAGCGCTTGCCGGGCAGGCTCTGCAGGGCTTCGCCACAATAGGCCAGGGTGCGCTCACGATCACCGCGGCCACGGGCGATGACACCGCTCAGTGCCAGCCACTGGGCCAGCATGGACTTTTGCGCGGTCGCCGAAGGTGCAGGCAGGAAGCGGCTGAGGTGGCCTGCCAGTTCTTCAGCCGCGTCCAGCTGGCAGGCCAGGCCCAGCGCCCAGCTGTACAGCACGATCAGCCGCGGGGTACTGATCAGCAGGCTGTCGGGCAGGTCCATCTTCCAGCGCAGCAGCATGCCGACATTCTGTTCGGCCAGCAGTTGTTCCTCGGACAGGCTCTGTACCAGGTCGGCAGCGACGTCGAGGTGGCCGGCACGCAGGGCCTGCTCCACAGCTTCATCCAGCAACCCATGGCGCTCGAACCAGCGGCAGGCACGCAGGTGCAGGTCGGCCAGTGGCTCACTGGCCTGGCGGCTGCGCAGCAGGTCGGAGAACAGGTGGTGGTAGCGGAACCAGTGGCCATGCTCGTCAAGCGGTACCAGGAAAACCTGGTGTGCCTGCAAGAAGCGCAGGATCGCGGCGCTGTCGTCGCGCCCCCGCAACGCATCGCACAGCGGGGCGCAGAAGCGCTCCTGGCAGGCGGTTTCATCGAGGAAGGCCTGCACGTCGGCAGGCAGCATGTCGATGACCTCTTCGAGCAGATAGTCGCGGATCAGGCCCTCGCCCCCGTGCAGGGCCTGTGGCAAGCCCTGCTCGTCGGCGCTCTCGCTGACCGCCAGTTGCCAGAAGCGCAACCCTGCCACCCACCCGTCGCTGCGCTGGATCAGGTTGTCCAGCGCCTGGCCTCGCAAGCCGTTGGGCTGGCGACCGATCACCGCCAGCGCTTCTTCGGCGGTCAGCCGCAGCTCCTGTTCGTTGAGCTCCACCAACTGCCGTGACAGGCGCAGACGTGCCAGGTGCCAGTCCGGCCGTTGCCGGCTGGTAACCAGCAACACCAGGCCCGGCGGCAGGTGGTTGAGGAAAAACTGCAGGCAGCGGTCGAGCACCGGCCCCTGGGCCAGGTGATAGTCGTCGAGCACCAGCAGCAATGGCGTATCGGCACGCAGGTACTGCGCCAGCTCGTCGAGCAGGCCATCGAGCCACTCCTCGAAGGCGAATGGCTGATGGCGCTGGCGCATTTTCAACAGGCCCATGGCCTGGCCGCCCAAGGCCGGGCAGTACTGCTGCAGGCCTTCGAGCAGCCGCTCGAGAAAGCGCCCAGGGTCGGCATCGCGCTGGCTCAGGCCCAGCCAGAGGCTGCGCCAGTGATCGGGCAGCGACTCGCAGAACTCGATGGCCAGCGAGCTCTTGCCGAAGCCGGCCGGCGCATTGACCAGTAGCAAGCGGCCACCAAGGCCGGCGTACAAGCGCTGGCACAAACGCGGGCGCGGCACGTGCCCGTCCGGCAATGGCGGCCGGAAGAAACGCCCGTCCAGCAGGCCCAAGGCCTGAGTCGCGAATCCATGCGTGCGGGACAGTTCTGTCATGGCCGGCTCGTTCTGGTTGGAAGACTACGGCGATATGGATGCCTGCGAGACTAGCCGGTAACGCTACGCATTTGAAGATGATGGAAACAATTGCCGTAGAAAAGACTGCGACAAAAAGCGACATGGCTGATGGACACGGGGGTGGGCGGCGGGTTTGGGCAGGTATTCAGCGGACTTATCGCCCGTTCAGGCTTGCACGCCGAGGGCATAGAGCGGCCAATGAAAACGCCCCGGTAAACCGGTAATGCTGCTCCCTCAAGCAACTGGGGCCGCATTGCGGCCCATCGCAGGCAAGGCAGCCACAGGGATCGCATCAGGGCTGACAGGTGTTTGCCACAAGGTATGCAGCGCCTGTTAGAGCGAGCGCCGCCCGCGCGGCGCATCGCGAGCTGCGCTCGCTCCTACGTTTGTTTCGGGCCAATTATGCCTGTGGGATT